>NZ_MUES01000020.1:0-44862 GCF_001995745.1 Salinivibrio sp. ML323
CGATGGTAGTGTGGGGTCTCCCCATGTGAGAGTAGGACATCGCCAGGCTCTCATTGCTTATCTTGTTGATAGCTCGATGCTTTTGATATCTGCGATGCTCATGTATTGGCATACACTGCGCGTCTCGATTCAAAATCCTCATCGCATCAAACAAGATAATCTAATTAGAGCTTAATATTGGGCTTTAGTTAGCAAACATTTAAGCATCAAAGCAATGATATGTAAGACTTTGATGAGACAGAATTGGTGCGGAGTGGTAGTTCAGTTGGTTAGAATACCGGCCTGTCACGCCGGGGGTCGCGGGTTCGAGTCCCGTCCACTCCGCCACTACTTAGAAGCCCTAGCTGAAAAGCTGGGGTTTTTTGTTGTTGGCCAGGTTCGCCCTGCGGGCGAATGAGTTCCGCAGGATGGCCTGCCCATTGCCCGCAACCCCGGCCCTCCGCCACTATTTAGAAACCCTAGCTGAAAAGCTGGGGTTTTTTGCGTTTAAGCCCCAGCATCATTGTGTTGGGGCTTTTTGTGTTTATCGCATGACATCGAGTAGAGCGTTGAGTAAAGGCTCTTTTGCGCGGGAAGCTTTACAACAAAGGCCCAGTTCGAGAGGTTGCACAATTTCTTGGCGTAAGCGCTCAACCTTGTCTTTTACTGGGCTGTTATCAATCACCACATCTGGCGCGACACCAATACCACAGCCCAATGCCACCATACTAACAATCGCCTCGTGGCCTGCTATTTGCGCATAGACGTTTGGCTCGATCCCTTTACTGACCAACCACTGATCAGCGAGTACGCGCGCTGTTCCTGCTTCGGGCAAGATTAAAGGTGTGTGTTGCCAGTCAATGGCTTGTAGGTCAATGCCACTGCTGGCCATTGCCGGTGCGATAACCGACAAACTGACTGTATCAATCGGTTGAAACACCAAGCTGGATGACAAGCGTTTGGGTTTAGCGGCAATGGCAATGTCGGCGCTATTGTCTTGCACCTTCTCTTCTGCTTGGGCGGGATCGCCAGTCAGAAGCTGTAGCTCGATATTTGGGTATTGTTGACGAAACCGCGCGAGTAGCTCAGGCAAGTGGCTATAACTGGCGGTGACTGAACAAAAGAGCGTGAGCTTACCGCCGAGCAAAGAGGCATGTTCATTGATACTGGCTTTAGTCGTGTGCCAAAGCTGAAGAATATCACGTGCGACGGGAAGCAGCGTTTTACCTGCTGGGGTGAGATCGACCGCTTTATTGGTGCGAATAAACAGCGGCTGACCAATATCTTCTTCGAGACGTTGGATGATTCGGCTCAGCGCAGAAGGGCTGACGTGCATTGCCTGTGCCGCCCGGGTATAGCTTTTGGTATCACAGAGGTGGAGAAAGCCCGTGAGTTGCTTTGCATTCATAAATTGTCGTTGCTGTAACTGCAATGTTATGTTGTGAATATATCACTTTAGGCAATATAGTGGTTAAGGTAGTATCAAAAATACGCGGTGAAAATACACCCAATCACGGATTTGAATCAATGGAGCACCCCATGGCGAACTACTTTAATACCCTGAATTTACGTCAACAATTGGAACAATTAGGCGTATGCCGATTTATGTCGCGCGATGAATTTGCCACCGAGGCCGAATTCCTCAAAGGTAAAAAAGTGGTGATTGTCGGCTGTGGTGCGCAAGGGCTCAACCAAGGCTTAAACATGCGTGACTCGGGTCTTGATGTGGCTTATGCGCTGCGTCAGGCGGCGATTGATGAAAAGCGCCCTTCTTATCAGAATGCGGTTGAGCATGGGTTTGAAGTGGGTAGCTACCAAGATTTGATCCCACAAGCAGACTTGGTGATTAACCTTACGCCAGATAAACAGCACTCCAACGTCGTCGAAACCGTGATGCCACTGATGAAAGAGGGCGCCGCGCTCGGTTACTCACATGGCTTTAATATTGTCGAAGTGGGTCAGCGCATCCGTGACGACATTACTGTGGTCATGGTGGCGCCGAAGTGCCCGGGTACCGAGGTGCGCGAAGAGTATAAACGCGGCTTTGGTGTACCGACGCTGATTGCTGTTCACCCAGAAAATGATCCTAAAGGTGAAGGCTTTGAGATTGCGAAAGCCTGGGCAGCTGCAACCGGTGGCCACCGTGCTGGCGTACTTGCCTCTTCATTCGTAGCAGAAGTGAAATCCGATCTGATGGGCGAACAAACCATCCTGTGTGGCATGCTGCAGGCTGGCTCGGTCGTTTGCTATGAGAAAATGATCGCAGAAGGTGTTGAACCAGGTTATGCGGGTAAACTGATTCAGTATGGTTGGGAAACCATTACTGAAGCGCTAAAGTTCGGTGGCATCACTCACATGATGGATCGCTTGTCCAACCCAGCGAAAATCAAAGCCTTTGAGTTGTCGGAGTCGCTTAAAGAACTGATGCGTCCTCTATATAACAAACATATGGATGATATCATCGCTGGCCATTTCTCCGCGACCATGATGGCCGATTGGGAAAACGGCGATAAAGACTTGTTCACATGGCGTGAAGAAACCACACAGACCGCGTTTGAAAACTATCCCGAGTCGGATGTAAGCATCAGTGAGCAGGAATTCTTTGATAACGGCATTTTGATGGTAGCTATGGTGCGCGCAGGGGTCGAGCTTGCTTTTGAAGTCATGGTGTCATCTGGCATTATCGAAGAATCAGCGTATTACGAGTCATTGCATGAATTGCCTTTGATTGCCAATACTATTGCGCGTAAGCGTCTTTATGAAATGAACGTGGTCATTTCCGATACGGCTGAGTACGGCAACTACTTGTTCGCCAACGTGGCAACACCGCTGCTGCGCGAACACTTTATGCCAACAGTGAGCGCAGATGTGATTGGTAAAGGGCTTGGAGAAACCTCTAACCAGGTCGACAACGCCACCTTAATCGAGGTCAATGACCGTATCCGCAACCACCCAATTGAGTATATCGGTGAGGAATTGCGCGGCTATATGACCGATATGAAGCAAATTGCGCTCGACAAATAATAACGCGGATCGTTTGAGATAACGCGGAAGAGAAGCCTGGCCTGAGGGTCAGGCTTTTTTATATCTGCGAGGGTTATTCTTGGTTATCTGTCGACTGACCCACTTTTGCTTCCATGGCTTCCAGCTTGGCTTCAAGCTCGGTGAGCTTTTGACGGGTGCGCAGTAGCACCTGGGTTTGTACATCAAACTCCTCACGGCTTACTACATCCAGCTTAGTCAGCTGGCCTTGGATGGCTTGGCGCACACGGCCTTCCATATCCGTGCCTAACTCTTTAACAGGCTGAGGCATGGCGTCGTGAATTTGCTTGGCCATTTGCTCAAGTTTTTTGGGGTCAAACATGGAATACTCCTTTATTAACTGTCTTTATTCTATGTAAATACGCACAGCTTGTCGAAAGGATGATAAAAGAAAAGGGCCCGAAGGCCCTTTGGGTTAGTGTGATGCGCGATAGTCTTCATCGAGCTTATCAAGTTCATCGTCTTCGACAAACACAGGCAGTGGTTTGTGCTTGCTGGCTAGATAGGTATAAATCACTGGCAGAACGAATAGCGTGAATAACGTACCGATAGCGAGACCTGCTACGATCACAATCCCGATGCTAAAGCGTTGCTCGGCGCCTGCGCCGGTGGCGAACATTAGCGGGATGAGGCCTGCAATCATCGCGGCAGTGGTCATCAAGATCGGACGCAGACGAATCTTGGCCGCTTCTTTCACTGCGTCCATTCGGCTGGCTTGATGATGCAGTTGCTGCTCTTTGGCGACCTCACAGATCAGAATACCGTGTTTAGTAATCAGACCTATCAAGGTTATCAACCCGACTTGTGAGTAGATGTTCATGGATGACAGCCCCCACGCGAGCGCAATCAAAGCCCCACAAATCGCGAGTGGCACAGAGACCAAGATCACCAGTGGGTCGAGCAAGGATTCAAACTGAATCGCCAGTACCAGATAAATGATCGCTAAGGCGAACAAGAAGGTGGCATACAGCGCGCTGCCTTCTGTCACGTATTGGCGCGACTCACCGAGGTAATCGTGCTGATAGCCTTTAGGCAACTCTGCTGCCTTGCTCTCGAACCAATCCACTGCGGTACCCATGGTGACACCGGGCGCAGATACCGCACTGATGGTAGCAGCGTTTAGCTGATTAAAGTGCGGCAGTGAGCGAGGTTCCGCGGTGACTTCAATGTCAATCAGCGAGCCCAGCGGAATGGAATCACCGTTGGCCGCACGCACGTAGTAGTTCTCGATCGATTCAGGGTTGAGGCGATACTTACGCTCCACTTGCGGGATCACTTCGTACGAGCGGCCATCAAAGTCGATACGATTGACGTAGCCATCTGCCATCATGGTGCCAATGGTGGCGCCAATATCACGCATGGTCACGCCATATGACCCAGCTTTGTCTTTATCAATGCTGATGTTCATGGTGGCCGAGTCAAAATTGAGGTTTAGCTCCGAATAGACGAAATTCGGGCTAGATTGTACCTCGGACATAATATCGGCGGTCACTTGATAGAGACTTTCGAAATTATTCGGGGTGGTCACCACAAACTGGATCGGCAAGCCGGAGGATGCACCGGGCAGTTCTGGCATTTCAAAGGTAGTGACCTTCATACCCGGAATGTCTTTCACTTCGTCAGCCATGCGTTTTACCACTTCGGACTGACTGGCTTCCCGCTCACTCCAAGGCACCAGTGAGGCGATACCAAAGGCTTGATTCGACTTCGGCACCCCAGAAAAGACCTGAGAAAAGGCGACTTCTGGTTGTTCGTCGAGCTTTTGGTTCACTTCCGCCATGCTGTTTTGGATGTAATCCAGGTTAGCCGTCGAGGGCGCCGTCCCCATCATTACCACCACGCCTTTATCTTCCGATGGCGCCAGCTCACTGGGGATAAAGTTAAATAGCACAGGCAAAGAAGCAAAGACGATGACCGCAAAGGACACCACCACAGGACGGCGTTGCATCACCTTACTGAGGATGCGCGCATATTTGTCGGTCATACCATCCAAGAAGCGGTGAACGGCAAGCTCAAAGCGACTTGGCTTGGCGTTGGCTTTCAGCATGGTCGAACACATTACTGGTGAGAGTGTCAACGCCACAATTCCAGAAACAAACACTGCCCCGGCAAGGGTTAACGCAAACTCCTTAAACAGCGAGCCGGTGATCCCGCCCATCATCGCGATAGGAGCATACACCGCCGCCAATGTTAGTGTCATGGAGATAACCGGCACGGCAATTTCCCGTGTACCAATAATGGCCGCGCGGAAAGGGGACTCTCCCAGCTTGATATGGCGGTCGATGTTCTCGAGTACCACGATGGCATCGTCGACCACCAAGCCGATAGCCAGCACCATCGCCAGCAGGGTCATCAAGTTGAGCGAGAAGCCAATCATTTCCATCACCAGCGCCACACCAATCAGGGACAGTGGGATGGTAATAATGGGGATAATCACCGCGCGGAATGAGCCCAAGAACAGGGTAATCACCACTAATACGATCAGCGCCGCTTCAATGATGGTTTTGATGACCTCATTGATGGACTCATTGATTGCATTGGATGAGTCATACAGCACATTCATCTCGATATTGCTTGGCATGTTGCGCTCAACTTCCGGCAACATATCCATGACGTCAGCGGCAATATTGATGGGGTTAGCCGACGGGGTGGCATTGATCGCGGCGACAACCGCTTCAGAGCCATTGGCCAGTGCTCGTACCCGATCATGGCTTTTCTCGAGTGAGACCTTAGCGATGTCTCCGAGGCGTACGACGCGGCCATCTTGGGTATCCACCACCAAATTACGCAGCTCTTCGGGCGTGGACACCTGGGTGTCGGCGCTACCGTTATAGATCATAAAGGTACCAATCGCCTGACCAGTGGCTGACTGGTAGTTGTTGGCATCGAGCACGGACATCACGTCGGTGGCCGCTAATTTAAACGCCGCCATTTTCTCCGGATCGAGCCACACGCGAAGGCCATACTTCACCCCGCCGTACAGATCGATTTTGGAGACACCATCCACGGTAAATAGCTGAGGCTTGACCACGCGATCGAGGTAGTCAGTGATCTGACTGGAGTCGAGTTCGGGCGAGGTAAAGCCAATATACATGACAGCGGTGGTGGAACCGGTCGACATGGATACCGATGGATCTTCCGCCTCGGCAGGAAGCTGAGCACGCACCGAGTTTACCTTGGCAAGAATATCGGCCAAGGCGGCGTTAGGGTCGGTATTGAGCTTCATGTTGACCGTAATGGTCGAGGAGCCAAGTACCGACTCTGAGGTCATAAAATCAATATTATCAGCTTGGGCCACGGCTTGTTCGAGTGGCGTCGTGATGAAGCCCTGAATCAAGTCGGCACTGGCGCCATAATAGCTGGTTGTGATGGTGACCACGGTATTGGTCATCTCCGGGTATTCCCTGACTTGCATCTTAAATAAAGATTGCAGGCCGAGCAGCGCAATCAGAATACTGATTGACGCGGCTAGCACGGGGCGCCGGATAAAAATATCAGTAAAGCGCATCACATCCTCGTCTTACAATTGAGGTAATTGTTCTGGTGGTGTGAGAGCGTCGTTTTCGACGATTTTCACTTTGGAGCCATTGCTTAACCGCACTTGGCCGGAGGTTACGACCTGATCGCCAGGTTGCAGACCTTCGATAACACGCGCTTGATGGCCACGACGTTCACCGACCTTGAGTACTTGCTGATAAGCGCGTTTTTCTCCTTCCTCTTCGCGGATGACGTAGACGCTTTCTCCGTACAAATTGAAGTTGATCGCGGTTTGATCAATCACGATTTGCTCTTCAATAGTCGGTAAGACGATATCGGCGCGGGCAAACATCCCTGAGCGCAACTGGCCGTCGTTGTTGGGGATATTGGCTTCCACTTTAATCAGGCCGCTCTGGCTGTTGACCGCAGGCTCAATGGCACTGATAGAGCCGATGAACTCCTTTTCAGGGTACGCGTCGACAGTAATGCGTAACGGCTGACTGAGACGGATTTTGGAAATATCCGTTTGTGGCACGGTAAAGCGCAGCTTCATCACCGAGGTATCCTCGAGGCGGGTAATTTCTGTACCGGGTTGTAAGTATTCACCTAAGAAAACATCACGCAAACCAATCACACCATCGAAGGGAGCTTGGATATTACGACGGGCAATGGTGGCTTTCAGTGCATTGATGTCAGCTTGTAGCGAGCGATAATTGGCCTCGGCTTCATCCAGCGCTTCTTTAGAGATAGAGCCTTTAGCAAACAGGCCTTGGTAGCGTTTAAACTTGGCTTCCGCCGCCGGTAGACGCGCTTGGGTGCTGGCTAAATTGGCTTTTTCAACACTCGAGTCGAGCTCGACCAGGTTTTGTCCACGCTCAACGGTTTGGCCAGACTCAAAATTAATCACATCGACGACACCGGCAATTTGGGTGGTTAAGGTGATCCCTTGGTTAGGCTCAATAAACCCAATGGCGTCAAGCGTTGGTGTCCAAGGCTCAGCCTCAACCGTCACCGCGGTGACTGGGTGGGTGGGCTCTGGCATGTTTGCCATATACTCTGCAACTTTTTGCTGCTTGAACAGGTTAAAGCCAATCACACTGCCAAACAGCAGCAGCGCGAGGATAACCATAAAGAAAAACCATTTTTTCATCGAAGTAAGCTCCGAACGTCGTTAGTGAAGAGAAATTGCATCCCAGCAAGCGTGGATCGCATCTGCGATAGCATGACTGTCCAGGGTTATAACACCCCGAACCTGTTTGCGAGCTAAACAAAAAGCGGGTTCGAGCCCCAAGGTGATTAACACCTCATCATCGAGGGGCTYGAGCACGCCTTGTTGCTTACCTTCTTGAAAGACCAGATAAAGATCGGAGAAGGCTTCTCGCTCTTGCTGAGTATGAGACTGATCATCGCGTGGCAGGGCATCAAACTGGTCACGAGACAATAAAAGATGATCGCGTTGTAGCATCATGGTCCACGTATTGCGCCACAAGCGTTCAAACTGACGTTTGAGTGTCGGTTCATCCTTGACCCCTTGCTGGATATGGGTTGCACATTGCATCATCAGGTGCGAAGACAGTTGGCGAAGCAAGTCATCCTTATCTTTGAAATAGCGATAAATGGTCCCTGTTGCGACCTGTGCTTGTATCGCCACTTGTTGCATTGAGACTTTGTCGAGCCCAACCGTCGCGATTAATTGCTCGGTCGCGGCAAAGATTTGTGTACGTTTGTCCATGAATAATGCACCAAGCAATGAATGAACGTTCATTCATTTTAGAGCGTTTTTCGCGCAAATGACAAGCATAAAGTGTAGCAAGCAAAGTGCACTCTGCTGCGGTGAGATAGACATCAGTCGGATTCGCTCTACAATGCTCATTCAGCCACTGATGAGGTGTTGTCACCATGAAACTTAACCCCGCGCAATCCGATGCCGTCCGACATATCTCTGGACCTTGCCTGGTTTTGGCCGGAGCAGGGTCGGGCAAAACAAGAGTGATTACGCACAAAATCGCCTATTTGGTTCAGCAGTGCGGCTATAAAGCACGTCATATCGCCGCGGTCACCTTTACCAACAAAGCGGCACGCGAGATGAAAGAGCGGGTAGCACAAGGTTTAGGCAAGCAAGAGTCGCGTGGTTTGATGGTGTCGACCTTTCATACCTTGGGCCTCAATATCATTCGTCGCGAGTACAAAACCTTGGGGCTCAAGGCGGGCTTTTCGCTATTTGACGATCAAGACCAATTAGCTTTGTTAAAAGCCCTGACCGAACAAGAGTTGGACAACGACAAAGATTTGCTACGGCAGTTGGTGCATACCATTTCCAATTGGAAAAATGCCATGTTGGGGCCGGATGAAGCACTGGCTCAGGCGCAAGACGAGCGTGATCAACTGTTTGCCGCCTGCTATGCGCGCTACCAAAAACAAATGCGTGCGTATAATGCGCTGGATTTTGATGATCTCATTTTGATGCCAGTCGCGCTGCTTAGCCAAAACCAAGCCGTACGTGAGCGCTGGCAAGCGCGCATTCGTTATTTATTGGTCGATGAATATCAAGATACCAATACCAGCCAATATCAGTTAGTGAAGCTGCTAGTGGGTGAGCGTGCACGCTTTACGGTGGTCGGGGATGACGATCAGTCGATTTACTCGTGGCGAGGGGCTCAGCCGAAAAACCTGGTGTATCTGCAGCAAGACTTTCCGCGTTTGCATGTGGTGAAACTGGAGCAAAACTACCGCTCAACCAGCCGCATTCTGCGCGCCGCGAATATCTTGATTGCCAATAACCCTCATGTATTCGAAAAGACCTTATTTTCTGCTTTGCCTGATGGCGACATGCTCAAAGTACTGACCGCGAACAATGAAGAACATGAGGCGGAGCGCGTGGTCGGCGAGCTGATAGGTCATCGTTTTTTGGGACGCACCCAATACAAAGATTACGCCATCCTTTATCGCGGAAACCACCAATCACGCTTGATCGAAAAAGCGCTGATGCAAAACCGCATTCCTTACAAGATCTCCGGTGGCACCTCGTTTTTCTCACGTGCAGAAATCAAGGACATCATGGCCTATCTGCGCCTGCTCACTAACCCCGATGATGACAACGCGTTCTTGCGGGTGGTTAACACACCACGACGTGAAATTGGCCCAGTGACGCTAGAAAAGCTCGGTAGTTATGCCAACCAGCGGGGAAAGAGCTTGTTTGCGGCAAGCTTTGAGCTCGGGCTCAGCCAACATTTATCAGGACGTGGTTTGGCGTCGCTACAAGCGTTTACCCGCTGGGTGGTGGAATTATCCGATCAAGCCGAGCGAGGCGATACCGTGGCGGCAGTGAGGGCGCTTTTGCGTGACATTCACTACGAAGAGTGGCTGTACGAAAGCTCTTCAAGCCCCAAAGTCGCAGAAATGCGGATGAAAAACGTCTCACAGCTTTACAGTTGGATTGTCGCCGACTTAGAAGGTGATAACCCCGATCAGGTGGAACGAACGCTAAGAGAAGTGGTTCAGCGTCTTACCCTACGTGACATGATGGAGCGGGGCGAAGACGATGATGACGCAGACCAAGTCCAGTTGATGACCTTGCATGCCTCCAAAGGGCTCGAATTTCCTTATGTCTACCTGATTGGCATGGAAGAAGGCTTATTGCCGCATCAGTCGAGCATTGATGAAGACAACATCGATGAAGAACGGCGTTTGGCTTATGTCGGACTGACTCGCGCGCAAAAGGCGTTGACCTTTGTAGTGTGTCGAGAGCGGCGTCAATTTGGCGAAGTGATTAAGCCACAGCAGAGCCGCTTCTTAGATGAATTGCCATTTGACGATGTCGAATGGGAATCGCAAAAAAAACCGGTATCTCAAGAAGAGCGAATGGAAAAAGGGCAAGCCGCGATCGCCAACCTAAAAGCCATGCTGGATAAAAACAAATAACGCCGCAAAGGCGGCGTTATTGTCACGTTAGCAATGCGCCGCGGTATTAAAGTGCGTCGAGCATATGCTCGATGGCTGCCACTATTTCATCATCCGAACAATCCATACAAGTCCCTTTAGCCGGCATGCCATTAAAGCCGTTGATGGCATGTTTGGTGAGGGTCTCCATGCCTTTATCGACACGTGGGCCCCATGCAGCAGCATCGCCCATTTTCGGAGCACCCGCCGCCCCTGTGCCATGACAGGCGGTGCAGTAGGTATTGTAGACCTGCTCGCCGCTGCGCGGGCCACTCGGCTCTGCGGCGGCGGTTTCCGTTGGCGCTTCGCCGTCAATATACACATCACCAACCGGGGCAATGCGTTCGGCGATGGCGGCTTTTTCTTGCTCAGACACTTCTAGCGCTTGCGCAGTAGAAGCAAATAACAGGGCCGCCACAGTGGCAACCATAATTTGACCTAGACTTTTTCCCTTTGCGCTCACAATGACACTCCCACATTACTGGTGGCTTAACGCCTTTTTTATCTTATTTGCCGCCAACCTAAGGGGGTGAATCAATCAAGGGTGATTCGGTTGCGGCCTGTCAGTCTCGTCTTAACGGATTTGCCAACGTTGCTGGGTTAACTCCGTGTAAAGATTAGGTGATTATAGCGCTTTAGATTGTTACGTTAAACCGTTATAGTAGAGACCTTACTGACGTTTTCTACGCAATTTGTTGAAAAAGAGACCAGTCAGTAAAAAAATTAAAAAAAGTGCTAGACGGCTGGTGGTGATATCCGTAATATTCGTCACCGCCAACGGGGCAAGCGCCCGTAGCTCAGTTGGATAGAGTGTTGGCCTCCGAAGCCAAAGGTCACAGGTTCAAATCCTGTCGGGCGCGCCATTCCGGGGATAAAGGAAATTGGCAAAAAATCAGTGGTGGCTGTAGCTCAGTTGGTAGAGCCCTGGATTGTGATTCCAGTTGTCGCGGGTTCAAGTCCCGTCAGCCACCCCATTATTTTCGCTAACAGCGAATATGTCGGTGAATAGCGCAGTTTGGTAGCGCATCTGGTTTGGGACCAGAGGGTCGGGGGTTCGAATCCCTCTTCACCGACCACTATTACAAACCCTAGCCTAACGGCTGGGGTTTTTTTGTTTATGCCTGTTTGTTGGAGATCGAGGGTCGGGGGCCGGAAGCCCGGTCGCGCGGTAGGCCGCCCCATCGAAGCCCTCTTCACCGACCACTATTACAAACCCTAGCCTAACGGCTGGGGTTTTTTTGTTTCACCCACCCCCTCTGGACATTTCTCTCCCCCCTCAAATTGTCACTGTTGTTGGGCGGTTTTATATCGCTTTGCCGAGTACGTGTTGGTGAGTCTTTTCCCTACGCGGCGACCTTGAGAGAGGATAAAATGCAGAAATTAGAGATCTATCAAGATTCTGATAGATAAAAAGTCACCAATTAGCAATAAAAACCACACCTTTTGATGTGACTGCTATACCTGTTGATGAGTGGTTTAAAAACCTACCTTTAATTGACTAACTAATTATTTAAGTTGTTAATTGCTTCTTTTTTGGAGTTTATCGCTATCATTGTTTACGCGCTGTTAAATAACTTTGCTTTATTCTATGCGCGATTTGCTTTAAAACAGGGAGCAGCGTAATACCTTATATCTTTATGATATGAAGTGTATTTTTTGTTTGACGCTTGGGTGCGTAATCGTAGCCAAGTGAATGAATATTCGAGCCGAATGTGTCATTATGGCATTTTCTGCTGTGATGTTGATTTTTTGTGAAATTTTTGCCAGATTAAATCCGCATCTCTCCGAGGCAAGATCCTATCACCTTGTTTTGGTCAGGAAGTCGATCGTCATCGAGGACGATATCAAGGATGAAAAATGTCACTGCTAGAAGTAAATAACCTACGAATAGAGTACCCGTCTCGCCACGGCGTTCACGCCGCTGTGACGTCATTGTCACTCACGATTGAGCGTGGTGAGATTGTTGGCGTGGTGGGTGAATCTGGAGCGGGTAAGTCAACGGTGGGTAATGCCGTGATTGATTTGCTCAGCCCGCCGGGCCGCATTGCCAGTGGCGATGTGTGCCTTGATGGTAAAAAAATCTCCGGCCTTAGCCCTAATGAGATGCGCAAAGTGCGCGGTGATAAAATTGGGTTTATCTTTCAAGACCCGATGACCTCCCTGAACCCGCTGTTTACGGTCGAGCAACAGCTGACCGAAACCATTTTGACCAACTTGAATGTCACCCAGCAACAGGCCTATCAGCGCGCGCTTAATTTAATGGAGCAGGTGGGGATCCCTGAGCCAGAGCTGCGCATCAAACAATACCCCCATCAGTTTTCCGGCGGGATGCGTCAGCGCGTGGTGATTGCGGTTGCACTGGCCGGGGAGCCGGATTTAATCATTGCCGACGAGCCGACCACGGCATTGGATGTGTCCATTCAAGATCAGATTCTCACCCTGATCCGCGATTTATGCCAAAAGAAAAACGTGGGTTGTATGCTGGTCACCCATGATATGGGCGTGGTCGCCAACGTGACCGACCGTGTCGCGGTGATGTATCGTGGTGATTTGGTGGAGCTGGGCACCACCCAGCAAGTGTTAGGTGAGCCTCAGCACCCTTACACGCAAAGCCTTATTTCAGCGGTGCCACGCTCTGATATCAAGTTAGACCGCTTTCCGCTAGTCAATTATATCGAGGAGGCCGGTGAGACTCTTGAGCTTGATGTTAAGAATCACTGGCTGGGGCAAAGCCAAGATCAGCGTGCTTACAGTGGTCCGCTACTGCAGGTGAAAGATGTGTCCTTGCGCTTTATTACCAAGGATTCTCTTTTTGCTAGCCGCCGCGAATACGTTCAAGCCTCTGATCATGTGAGCTTTGACGTGGTTGAAGGGGAAACCTTTGGTCTTGTCGGAGAGTCAGGCTCAGGAAAGTCGACCATCGCACGGGCGATCACCGGGCTTTATCCGCCCAATACGGGGCAAATCATTTTTGAAGATATCGATCTGACCGCGATTAAAAGCGAACGCGCCCGGCGTCCTATTCGTCGCCAAATGCAGATGGTGTTTCAAAACCCGTATTCATCCATGAATCCACGGATGAAGATTTACGACATTATCGCTGAGCCCATTCGTTTTCACCGTTTGGCCGAAAGCGAGTCTCAAATCCGCCAAATCGTCGGCGACTTGCTCGACCACGTGGGTTTAGGCCGCGGCGCAGGGATTAAATATCCGCACGAGTTCTCTGGGGGGCAACGCCAGCGTATTTCGATTGCTCGCGCATTGGCGACGCGTCCGCGTTTACTGATTTGCGATGAGCCGACATCCGCGTTGGATGTGTCAGTACAAGCACAAATTTTGAACCTGCTTAAAGATCTGCAGGACGAACTCAATCTCACCATGTTGTTTATCAGTCACGATCTGCCGGTGATTCGACAAATGTGTGACCGCATTGGTGTGATGCGTAAAGGTCAGCTATTAGAAGTGGCGCCGACAGAGCAACTGTTTACTAACCCACAACACGAATATAGCCGTCAGCTTATCTCATTGATGCCAGAGTTTAAGGGAATGAGCACGGAAGGTTTGCAACCGGCATAGCACGCTATGTCGACGCGGCATTGCGCCGCACCTCATCCATGATGCAAACACAGCAGGGGGCAACCCCTACGCATAAAGGAGCTATGCAATGAAAACAATGAAGAGCAAGATTGCCGTGGCGCTTATGGCCGCCGGCCTGAGCTTTAGTGCCGCGGCAGCGGATATCACCGTCGCTTATGATGCGGATCCGGTCTCACTGGACCCTCATGAGCAGCTTTCCGGTGGTACGCTACAGCTATCACACATGGTCTTCGACCCCTTGGTCCGTTTTACCCAAGAGATGGATTTTGAGCCGCGTCTCGCCACGTCTTGGGAGCGTATCGATAATGAAACCGTGCGTTTCAACCTTCGCGAAGGCGTGACGTTCCACTCCGGTAACGCATTTACTGCTGACGATGTCGTCTGGACCTTTGACCGTTTGAAGTCATCACCGGATTTTAAAGGGATTTTCACCCCAATCGTTGACATCAAGAAAGTCGACGAGCACACGGTAGATGTGGTCACGGACGGTACCTATCCGCTGGTAGAAAACGTCATGACCTACGTATTCCCCATGGACAGCAAATTCTACAGTGGTGAGACCGAAGACGGCCGTGATAAATCTGAGCTGAAGAAAAATGGCTCAACCTATGCATCAACACACCTATCAGGCACAGGCCCTTATGTGGTCGACGAGCGTGAACAAGGCGTGGTTGTCGAGTTTGACCGTAATGAGAATTACTGGGACAAAGACAGCGAAGGCAATGTGGATAACATCACGCTGCGTCCGATCAAAGAAGATGCCACCCGCGTCGCGGCGCTGCTGTCTGGTGATGTCGACATGATTGCGCCTGTTTCTCCTAACGACTATCGCCGTATCGAACGTGCCGACGAGCTGCAATTGGTGACCATGCCAGGGACGCGGGTCATCACCTTCCAAATGAACCAGAGTGTAGTGGATGAGTTTAAAGATCCACGTGTTCGCCAAGCGGTGGCTTATGCGGTCAACAACGAAGGTATCGCGCAGAAGATCATGAAAGGGGCGGCCACGCCCGCGAGCCAGCAAAGCCCAGTCGGGTATGCAGGCTATAATCCTGATCTCGAGCCACGTTATGACCTGGCGAAAGCGAAAAAACTGATGGAAGAGGCAGGTTACCCAGATGGTTTCTCAATCACCATGATTGCCCCTAACAACCGTTACGTGAACGATGAAAAAATCGCTCAAGCGGTGGCGGCAATGATGGCGAAAATTGGTATCAAGGTTGACTTGCAAACCATGCCAAAAGCGCAGTACTGGCCTGAATTCGATAAGTGTGAAGCGGGTATGCAGATGATCGGCTGGCACCCAGATACAGAAGATTCTGCCAACTTCACTGAGTTCCTCACCATGACCCGTGACGCTGACACCGGTAAGGGCCAATACAACTGTGGTCACTACTCGAACAGCGAAGTGGACAAGCTGGTGATGGAAGCCAACTCAGAAACGGATCTGGAAAAGCGTAGTGCCATGCTGAAAAAGGTTGAGAAGATCCTGTATGACGAAGCGGCCTTCTTACCCTTGCACTGGCAAGATCCATCATGGGCAGCCAAAAATAACGTTAACATCGAGCCGATCGTTAACGGTATGAACTTCCCTTACTTCGGCGATCTAGTGGTCGAGTAATGGACTAAAACAGGGCCCCAACCTCTGGGGCCCTGATTATCCAATCGCTTAGAGGCACACATGGTAACGTTTTTAGTCAAACGTCTGGTACAGGCACTGATTGTGATGTTTGTCATCAGTCTGGTGGCGTTTGCTATCCAAGACAACCTCGGCGACCCCTTGCGGGAGCTGGTGGGGCAATCAGTATCAGAAGCGGAGCGTGATGCGCTGCGTGATGAAATGGGGCTTAACGATCCCTTCTTAACCAAATATACCCGCTTTGTAGGCAAAGCCCTACAAGGGGATTTAGGCAATTCTTATTTCTTTAAGCGTCCAGTCGTGGACGTCATTTTAGATAAATTGGTGGCAACGCTAGAACTCGTGGCGGGGGCGGCACTGATCATTGTCGTGGTGTCGATACCACTCGGCGTGTACTCGGCGATTCACCCCAATAGCATGCTTACCAAGATAATCATGGGCTTTAGTATCGTGGGTATTTCGATACCTGTCTTCTTAACCGCGATCATGCTCATGTATGTTTTCTCGATTGAATTAGGTTGGTTGCCCTCCTATGGACGCGGAGAAACCGCCAATTGGCTCGGTTGGGAGTCCGGCTTTTTCACTCTGGATGGCTTAGCACACTTGGTGCTGCCTTCTGTGTCGCTGGCGTCCATCATGTTGCCTTTGTTTATCCGCTTGGTGCGCTCTGAAATGCTGGAAGCGTTAGGCACCGAGTATGTGAAATTTGCACGTGCTAAAGGGTTACCCGAAAACAAGGTCTATTATCAACACGCGTTAAAAAACACCATGCTGCCGGTTGTAACGGTTGGCGGGGTGCAAATTGGTACCATGATTGCGTATACCATTTTGACAGAGACTGTCTTCCAATGGCCCGGGACGGGCTTTTTGTTCCTTGAAGCGATTAACCGTGTCGATACGCCGTTGATTACCGCTTACGTGATTTTCGTCGGGCTTATCTTTGTGGTGACCAATACCATTGTCGATCTGCTTTATGGCTTGATTAACCCAACGGTTAACTTAACCGGCAAGGAGGCGTAAGCGATGACACAAACGAATACAACACCAAGTCGCTGGCAGCGCTTCTTAGACTCGGATTTCTTTTATCACTTCAAGCGCGATAAAGTGGCGATCGCTAGCTTCACCATTTTCATGGTGTTCTTATTGCTGGCGGTCTTTGCGCCCTTAGTGTCCCCGACCAATCCCTATGATTTAATGGCGATTGATATTATGGACTCTGAGCTCCCTCCCGTTTGGATGGAGTGGAGCGATCCGCGCTTTTTGCTCGGGACCGATAACCAAGGGCGAGATATCTTATCGACCATTATTTATGGTCTGCGGATCTCTTTGACCATTGGTTTGTGTGCCGTCGGCCTACAGTTGATTCTGGGGACGGTGATTGGTCTGAGTGCCGGCTATTTTGGTGGCCGCATTGATAGCTTTTTTATGCGTATCGCCGATATCCAGCTGTCTTTCTCGACCATGATGGTCGCTATTATTGTTTCAGCGATTTTTAAGGCCAGCTTTGGCAGTGAGTTTTACAGCCAATACGCGATTTTAATGCTGGTGGTGATTATCGGGATTGCCGAGTGGCCACAGTATGCGCGGACCATTCGTGCGTCTGTCTTGGCAGAAAAGAAAAAGGAATATGTAGAAGCGGCGCGGGTAATGGGTTTCCGCTCGCCTCGGATCATGTTCCGTCATATTCTTCCCAACTGCTTATCGCCTATTTTGGTCATTTCGACAGTGCAGGTGGCTAACGCAATCATGTCGGAAGCGGCACTGTCTTTCCTGGGGCTGGGGATGCCTGTCGATCAGCCATCACTGGGGTCGTTGATCAGCATCGGTTTTAACTACATTTTCTCAGGGGCGTGGTGGATTACTGCTTTCCCTGGCATCGTGTTGGTTTTACTGGTACTGGTGATCAACTTGCTCGGCGATTGGTTGCGAGATGTCTTCAACCCCAAAATCTACAAAGGGTAAGGAAAATGGCTGCGAATGCAGTCATTTTTTTGATGGCTGTCTGACAGCTTGGTGATCAGTGGCTTGAGTCAATGTATGACTTTGCTTAAGCTGAGCAGGTTAGATTATCAAGGGAGCGACTCATGGGGCGGTGGCGAGGTTTGGCTGTCAGTGTGGTAGCAATGTGGGCAATCAGTGCGCCAGTGCGCGCAGAACAGAGCCCTTGCGCGATTGTTGACCGCCAGCAAGGCTGGCCAATCATTGGTGAGACATGTGATATCGGACAAGGTCTGTGGGGCAACCAAGCCCCCGATCCCAAAAGTGCCGCGTTCTGGGTGCAATGCGGTGCGACGCAAGGCGTGCCATCGCGTCAATTCTATCAGTCCCTGCGTCAAGGCTTGCCGGACTTACCGTTTCAAGTGCAAGTGCGCGAGGGCCGAGGACGTTGCTTGATTGGTCCGTATCCTAACCTAGACGTGGCACAGTTGGTGCTGAAACGTGTGCGTCAATTTGGGCCGACCAAACAAGCGGTGTTACGCCAAACTCGTCAGCCATTGTCGCAACCAGCCGTGATCCGCTTACCGCCGCTGTCTCAAACCCAAGCGGCTCCGGAGGATGAAACGTCGGCGCCGATGGAAACGGCGATTACCTTAAGCCATTTTGGTTTACCGGAGCCTGAGGCCGGAGATAAACAGTACATGGAAAAATCCATGAGCTGGCTGCGCGTTCCTTATGCGCAGGCGGCCCCTCGTTGCCAACGCGAAGGCATGATGTTGGCTTCCCAACAGGAATTAGTGGAAGTGGCAAAAGCGACGGATCAGCTCCCCATGCGCTTACCGTACTGGGTGCAAGGCGCTAAGGGGGTGGACGCCCGAAGTGGCAAAGTGGTGACACGTAATGCCGACGCGGCGCTCAATGTCCTGTGTAAAAAGCGGTAGTTTTTACCCGCAATATAAAACGCCCCGCAGTGCGGGGCGTTCTGTTCTTCATTAGACGGCGAACTGAACTGACGGGCTTTTCGGCGAATAGCGAGGCTTATTGGCCGAAATGCTATGCCGCGGGAGGCTGTTCAGGCAGTGCTAACTTTAACGCTGTACGTGAGACATCACTCGCCGCTTTTCCCTGATCAAGCTTATCTAACACATCAGCTAAATACGCATAGTCGCTGACATCCGTGCGATACTCGAGGGCGTTTTCAAAGTGACTGCGCGCATCTTGCCATTTTCCCGACTGCATAAGCAGTTGCCCAAGCGCGCTATGAAGCACAGGGTTGCGGCTATCTTGTGTGAGCAATTCTTCTAGCATCACCACCGCGGGGTAGTTATCTGGTAAGTCTAGTGTCGGGATCAGCGCAATCAAGCGATCATCGGTGCGCTTTTTCAAGGCTTCGCGCAGCAGAATATAGGCTTCTGAGTCGGCATTGCGCGCCGCGAGATGTTTGACTAACCCTGCTAAGAGTGAAGGCTGGTTGCGTTTGGCTTTGGGGAGTTGGTTCCAATGCGCCAGTAGCCCTTCGGTGCCTTGTTGACTGGCGACATGGGCCATCACGCCCAGCTCGGCTCGCTCGTGCAAGGCATCAAACTGCGCATCATCAAGCAGCTGGGCCTTTTTCAACGTGGGCAGAAGGTTGAGCAGGGCAGACCAATCTTCTAGATGAATATAGGTATCTTTTAGCAGCGCCAGCATCACTGGGTTGCGAGGATGCTGACGTTTAATCGCACGCAACGAGGCTAAGGCTTCTTCGTGCTGGCCACTTTGGCTATGGAGTTGCGCACGAGTCAGGGCGAGAGCCAAGCTATTGGCGTTAAGATCAGCGGCTTGCTGCAGGTATTGGTCACGCGCCTGCAGGTTTTGTCGCTGCTGTGCCGCTTCCGCGGCAGCCAATAAGTTATGCATAGGCGCATCGCTGTGAGGGCGGGCTTTGGCGAGGAGTTTTTCGGCTTTTTTCCACTCCCCTTCGCGTAACTTGATTAAGCCGGTTTGGGTTTGTTGGCGCGCTTTGCGTTGCTTACGGCCGGACAACCAGCCTGTTGCGGTACTGCTGATAGATAAAAGCTTTCTCAGTAGCCACTCAAGTGCCCATAATACTGCGATTAAAATGCCAACCAGTACCAACAAAGTTGTGACACTCATTTCCAGTGTCTGCTCGGCAGCGGAAATAAGCACATAACCTTGCTGTCCGGCTAATTGCGGGCCAACCACTAATCCGGCCGCCAGAACAAGGACGAGCAAAAGCAATCTAATCATGATTGGCCTCCTGTCAGCGGCGCAATGTCTCGGCGCAATCGGGTATTGATTTCATCGCTGACTAGCGACTGGCTTTTCAGTTTTTGTGGCAGATCGACGCCAATGGTTTGTTGGTTTAGCTCATCAAGCTGCTCGACAAAGCGGCGCGTGGCATTCGCATCTTGATTATAAAAGCGTAGTGTCCAGTCTTTTCCCATCTCTAGCGCTTGGTGATACAGGGTATCATTGCCTTCATACACGGCGCGCATCGCTTGATCGAGCTTGTTCTTGAGATTTTCTTGTAGGTAATAACTTTGGGTGGGCGATAACAAGGGCACCACGTTGCCGTCACGTTTGCGGTAGGTGATAAAGTTATCGACAAAATCGGTAACCGACGTGGTGAGGTTGCGCTTCCAGTCATTGACCGATTCAGACACCACGGGTTTTTCTACTTCTTGTGCTTCTGGGATCACGGCACTGGCAAGCGGGAGGTTTTCGACTCGCTGCTGCATGCTGGTCAAGCGCAGTACAATCCCATCTCTATCGACCCGTTTCACCGCCTTTAACGCGGTGATATCGTCAGCCATCGCCTGGCGAATCGGCATCAAGGACGGGTCGTTGAGCTGAGCAATGCGGTGATCAGCCGCTTCCATCAGGGCAGTGGCGCTTTGGGCATCTTGTTCGAGCCAAATTTTACGCCCAGCCATTCGGATCAGATAGTCGGCTTCTGCCAGTAACCAGTCATTGGGACGTCGGCCTTTCACTTCCGCGACGGCTTTTTGCAAGCTAGATAAACTGCTGTCCTGCTGTTTCAAACGTGTTTGCGTGGTGGCTTTAAGTTGCTCTCGCGCTTGTTCTGCCGCTTGCTTTTGTTGGTTAAGATCTTGTTCAAGGCGCGAGATATGAGATTGTTGCGCGGATACGGTGTTTTGCAACACGGTGGCTTGCTGGTGGCCATGGTAAAATACCCAGCCACTGGAGCCGAGGGCCAAGGCGATGGCGATAGCGCCGAGTAGTATGCCGCCACGTCCCCCCGATGAGGTTTTGCTGGCTTTTTCTGACGCCGGCGCATCGGTAGCGTGGGTCTTGGGTGAAGATGGCGTGGTGGCCTTGCTTTGCTTGGTGTCGGTATTTTTGTTGTCAGTCATCCGAAAGTCCCGTTTTACTTAACCTGAGCAGCGTGTTAACCAGTGCATCATTGGCCACGCTGTCAACGGTCGTAATCGTGTCAAAACCAAGCGCAGTGGCTTGATCTTGAATCCTTTTACTGGGCACCAGTATACGGCATTGGCGCAGCCAGTGCTGTCCGCTCAGTGTGATAAGTTGATCAAAGTAGGCTAATTGTTGGCCACTGGTGATAACCACTGTGTCGATAACGTCATACGGCCAGCTTGCTACTTGCGATACTAAAGGCTCAATCGCCCATTGTCGCCGATAGGTCTCGCAATAGTGAACTTGCGCGCCTTGTGCTTGTAACGTTTGCCCCATCATATCGCGTCCACTCTCCCCGCGCAGAATCACCACTTGCGTCCCTGTCACGGCACTAAAAGGGGCAAGTGCAAGCATGCCTTCGCTGTCTTCACGGGTGGGGGTCAAGATAGGCTGCCCCGATACGGCCTGCCATTCGTTGGCGGTGCGTTGCCCAACGGCGACGTAGTGACAGTCACTGGGCCATCTTCCACTTTGGTGTTGCAAGGCTTGATGCGCAAATGCCACGGCGCGTGGGCTCACGGCGACCAAGACGCTATCGGTAGGCAGTGAGGCGAACAGATTGGCCAGAGAGGGTAAGCCTTGCCCCGGCGCAAAACTTAACAGTGGACAGGGGAGCGCGGACAGCCCTTGCTGTGCAAGCTGATCGACTAACTGACTGCAGTCTGGCTCGGGGCGAACAACAACAATGGTCATGCGTCGTCTTGGTAAAGTTTATCCAGTATTTGCCGCGCGCCTTGGGCGAGAAGTTGCTCGGCTAAATCGGTGCCGAGCTGTTCGCCTTTTTCAAGCGGGCCTGTGACTTCGGCGCGCAAAATGGTCGAACCGTCTGGCTCTCCGACTAGCGCACGTAGCCAAATTTTATCGCCTTGAATTTCTGAATAGCTGCCGATGGGCACCTGACAGCCGCCTTCGAGACGGTTATTCATTGCGCGTTCACACAATACGCGTTGAGTGGTGCTGGCATCAGACAGCGGCGCGAGTAAGGTGCGAATGCGTTCATCATCCAATCGGCACTCAATTCCCACGGCACCTTGGCCGACGGCGGGTAAGATCACTTCAGGGGGAATTTCGCTGCGAATGCGTTCATTCAAGCCTAATCGTTTTAAGCCGGCGGCCGCGAGGACGATCGCGTCGTACTGGCCGTCATCGAGTTTACCGAGGCGTGTCCCCACGTTACCTCGTAGAGTATTAATCACCAGGTCAGGTCGACGCTCGCGTAATTGACATTCACGGCGCAGGCTAGAAGTACCCACCACGGCGCCTTCAGGTAAGTCGTCAATACTGTCGTAATGATTGGAGACAAACGCATCACGGGGGTCGCCGCGTTCGCAGATGGTGACCAGCCCTAACCCTTCAGGGAACTCAACCGGGACATCCTTCATTGAGTGCACGGCGATGTCGGCGCGACCGTCGAGCATGGCTTGTTCAAGCTCTTTAATAAACAAGCCTTTACCACCGATTTTTGCCAGAGGCGTGTCCAGAATCACGTCACCTTTCGTCACCATTGGCACCAGTTCAACCGTTAGCCCCGGGTGAGAGCGCTCTAATGCGTCTTTAACAAATTCAGCTTGCCAGAGAGCCAAAGGGCTTTTGCGCGTGGCAATGCGTACAGGCGTTGAGTACATGGTTTGTTTTCCTTCTTGGTTCATAACGTCCATCGTAACATTGGCGCTGGGCGACTCGTAATCTCTGCCATGCGGTTTGACGATTTATGACGGCGTTATGGTCATATAGATGAAAAAATGTGATCGGTAGCGTGTTATTTGCGCAAATAATGAGATCCTAACGCGGCAATATGGCTGAGTTACGACTAAGGTAGTAGAGCAAAAAAGTTGATATTGGTCTCAAAAAGCACCTATAGTGCGACCTTGATACCACCACACAGGCATCGGGGTTATTGGCTTTACCCGAGTTGTCGAGAGTGTTACATTGATCACGTTTTGTTATCTGCAATTGGGCGGATACGGTGAAGACAGTAACGTCGACCTGTTGACCGGGATGTCAACGAATCTGGATGATTGCCTTGCAAACATACGTAGAACAGCAAACTGAGCGCATAGAAGCGTTTAACCGCGTGAGAATGGATCGCGCGCGGTCCGCGATGAGTCGTCAGGCTCAAGCTATCTTTGATGTGCTGCCAGTGCTTTTACATCTAAATCACCCCGCATTACCCGGGTTTTGTGGCGACAGCGTGCCTTTCGGTATTGCTGACTACGCGCTCGATGAGACACAGCGTGAGTTTGTCTCTGACTGCCTGATCCACTCAGATACCCGTTTCTCCTCTTTAACTGCCTGTTTAGAAGGCCGTAAGCGCCATCCGATTAAAGGCATGTATACCATGGGCAGTACCGGGTCCATGGGGCAAAGTCTCACCAGTGATCTCGATATCTGGGTGTGCATCGATGCCTCGGTGACGGCTGCTCAGCGCGATAAACTCGATGCCAAGTGTATGGCGATCTCTGAATGGGCGTTAAGCCAAGGGATCGAAGCCAACTTTTTTGTGGTTTGTGAGGGGCGTTTTCGTCATCACCTCTCCCAGGCAATGACCAGTGACAACTGCGGCACCAGTCAGCACTTCCTGCTGCTTGATGAGTTCTATCGCTCTTCGATGCGACTCGCTGGGCAAAAACTGTTGTGGTACATGGTCCCACCAGAAATGGAAGGCTGCTACGAGGAATACGTCGATACACTGGTGGCTGAACATGGCCTTGACCGTCGTGATTGGGTTGATTTTGGTGGTTTGCCCACCATTCCCGCCGAAGAGTATTTTGGCTCGAGTTTGTGGCAGCTGTATAAAAGCATTGATTCGCCGTATAAGTCGGTGCTCAAAGCCATTTTGCTCGAGGCGTACTCGTGGCAGTACCCCGGCACCCAGCTGTTGAGTGTCGATGGTAAGCGTCGTTTCTATGCCGGTTGGGTTGATGTGTATCAGTCTGACGCCTATTACCTGATGCTGGAAAAAGTCACCCGTTACTTGGAATCGATTGGTGACACGCGCCGGTTAGATTTGGTTCGCCGTTGTTTTTATCTGAAAACCCACGAGAAATTGACGCAATCCCCAGCGACTGGCTCGGTCGCCTGGCGCCGTGAAGTGCTGCGCTTGTTAGCGCGTGAATGGGGTTGGGATGAACAGGCATTGGCGTACCTCGACAACCGTCGCCATTGGAAAGTCGAAGAAGTCCAATACGCGCACAATGAATTGCTTGATGCCTTGATGCAAAGCTATCGTAACCTGATCCGTTTTGCGCGTCGTAACGACATTACATCCGCGATCAGTCCGCAAGATATCAGCATTCTTGCTCGCAAACTCTACGCCGCATTTGAAGAATTGCCAGGCAAAGTGACCTTGCTCAACCCGCAAATTTCACCAGATTTACACGAAGCGGATCTCACTTTTATTCAAGTGCCGGAGGGGCGGACGAATGCGCCGGGATGGTATTTGTATAAGCACTCGCTTGATCCGGTCGATATCATCGGTCGCGCGCCACTTGAGCACAACAGCTACCTCTCAAAGCTGGTCGCTTGGTCATTTTTTAATGGCCTGCTAACCGAGTCTACCCGCCTGGATACTGTGGTGCGGGATACCGATGTTAACCTTGATACTCTCTATCAGTTGGTGAGCGATATTCGCAATACCTTCTCGCTCAACCCACCACGCCCGACGCTGGATGCGCTGTCGAGCCCATGCGAAATCCGTCAACTCGCGTTGTTTGTCAATTTAGAGCAAGACCCGACATCAGCGTACAAAAAGCCGTCGATGCGCTTTGATTTCAAAAATAGCGACATATTCAGTTATGGCCCGGAAGAAACGTGTTTGGTGGGGAGTGTTGATCTCGTTTATCGTAACTCGTGGAATGAAGTTCGGACCCTGAATTACCGGGGCGACGATGCCATTTTGGAAGCATTGAAAACCATGTTGGGGAAAATGCACCAGGATGCGGTGCCGCCAGAGTCGGTCGATGTGTTCTGTTATTCAAGCAAAATGCGCGGCTTAATCCGTAATTTGGTTTACCAACTGGTGGCGGAGTGCATTGAGCTGCGTCTTAAACCGGTTGAGAAAGAAAAACGTCGCCGCTTTAAGGCGCTACGGATTGGCAAGCAAACCCATGGTTTATTCTTTGAGCGTCGTGGCGTATCCGTCCAGCGGTTGGAAAACTCGGTCGACTTTTATCGCTGTATTTCCACCAACAAGGTCAACGGTACGCCAGTGATGGTGGTGGATAATCCGCAGGATGTGCATCCGCCAGAAGTCGTGGATGCCTATGCCAGCGAGGGCTTGGTGCAGTTTTTCTTTGAAGATTGTACCAATGGTTACAACCTCTATATTCTCGACGAGAATAACCGGGTGGAAGTGTATCGCCAGTGCAGCGGGGATAAAACCGAAATGGTGCAGGGCGTCAACCGTTTTTATACCTCGTCCCACGACCGTTACAGCTACAGCGCCAATTTCATTAACTTTAATTTGCCGCAGTTTTATCAGATTGTCACAGATGACAGGGGCGACACCCAAGCATTACCTTTTAAATGTGATAGTCAGTGGCAGCCACCACGTCCGCCTTCTCAAGACGGGTTTACCGGGCAAGTCGCCTCATTTAAGTAAACATGAGATCCCGATACGCGGGATCTCATGGGTGCTTTCCCCGCGCCCTCTTACCAAGAGACAGGCTCACCCGCGTGCTTGCTACACTCTTGCTGAACCAACTCCATCAGAATCAAGCCGGTTTTGCTGCAGGTCCACTCGCCGTCTTTAAGAGCAAAGTGGAACCCACCGCTTTTTGACGCTACCCAAATTTCTTGCATAGGCTCTTGGCGGTTAATGATGATCTGGCTGCCATCATCAAATTCCAGCGTCATCACGTTGCCAACGCTCTCATAATCGATGTCGGCGCCTGAGTCATCGATACCTTCTTCAATGGCCTGCATTTGTAAATCGACCAACTGATGATATTCCGTTGTGTTCATCCCGTTACATCCTATTGCTTTTCATGGTTGTGATGCGATTATAGAGGGCATTGACTCGATAATCACTGGCATTCACTATGCGAAAACTCGTCATTTTACTGATGTTCACTGTCATCATGACACTGACCGGCTGTGGCCAACAAGGGCCCCTGTATTATCCGGACGAACAACCGACACAAAATCAATAACCAACGACGACAGGGAAGAGCACCTTGGACTATTTCAATTATCAGGAAGACGGCCAGCTGTGGGCGGAATCACTGCCCTTAACCCAGCTGGCCCACGATCACGGCACGCCTTTATACGTCTACTCGCGTGCTACCTTTGAGCGCCACTGGCACGCGTTTGATCGCGCCGTGGGCGACCACCCGCATTTGGTGTGTTATGCCGTTAAAGCGAATTCTAATATTGGCGTATTAAATGTGTTGGCACGTTTGGGCTCAGGGTTTGATATTGTCTCTCAAGGTGAATTGGAGCGGGTGCTTGCCGCCGGTGGTGATCCCACGAAAGTAGTGTTTTCTGGCGTGGGCAAAACGGCCGCAGAGATGCGTCGCGCGCTGGAAGTGGGCATCAAGTGCTTCAACGTGGAATCACACTCTGAACTCGACCGCTTAAACCAAGTGGCGGGCGAATTGGGTGTGCAAGCGCCGATATCGTTGCGTATTAACCCTGATGTGGATGCCAATACTCACCCTTATATTTCTACCGGGTTGAAAGACAATAAGTTTGGCATTGCCTTTGATCAAGCGCTGACGAGCTTCCGTTATGCGGCCAGCTTGCCACACCTTAAGGTCGAAGGCATTGATTGCCACATCGGCTCGCAGCTGACCGAACTGGCCCCTTTTATTGAATCTACCGACCGCTTGCTGGCGCTGATTGATACCTTGGCCGACGAAGGCATTACGATTCGCCATCTCGATGTGGGAGGGGGATTAGGGGTGACCTACAGCGATGAAAAACCGCCGCAGCCGTCGGAATACGCTAAAGCGCTGTTGGCGCGTTTGGATAATCATCGTCACCTTGAGCTGATTTTTGAGCCGGGCCGCGCCATTGCTGCTAATGCCGGGGTCTTGCTCACCAAGGTGGAATTTCTTAAACACAGTGAGCACAAAAACTTTGCCATTATCGATGCGGGGATGAATGATTTAATTCGCCCGTCCTTGTATCAAGCTTATCAAGAGATCATTCCTGTAGTACCGCGCGACGGTGAGCCACAAACCTATGACCTGGTTGGCCCAGTGTGTGAAACCGGTGACTACTTAGGCAAAAACCGTTCGTTGGTGCTAGCAGCCGGTGATTTACTGGCAGTGCGCTCAGCGGGCGCGTATGGCTTTGTGATGGCGTCAAACTATAACTCACGCTGCCGTCCTGCCGAGGTGATGGTCGATGGTGACCAGGCGCACCTTGTGCGCGAGCGTGAAAGCTTGGCGTCGTTATGGCAGCTTGAACAGCGCCTACCAGAATAAGGATTGGCATGCAGGTACAGTTTGCAAAGATGCACGGACTGGGCAACGACTTCATGGTGGTTGACTGTGTGACGCAAAACGCGTTTTTTTCGCCGGATCTGATTCGGCGTTTGGCTGATCGCCAGCGTGGCGTCGGGTTTGACCAGCTATTGGTCGTGGAGCCGCCTTACGATCCCGAGACGGATTTCCACTATCGCATTTTTAATCCTGACGCATCGGAAGTCTCGCAATGCGGAAACGGTGCGCGCTGCTTTGCGCGCTTTGTGCGAATGAAAGGCCTGACTAATAAGCATCAGATCAGCGTGAGCACCCAAGCGGGTAAAATGCTGCTGCACATTGAAAACGACAATCAGGTGCGCGTGAACATGGGCGAGCCGGTCTTCACACCGGGGAAAATTCCGTTTCGAGCTAACTCACAAGAGAAAACCTACCTAATGCGGGTGGCGGAACAGACCTTGTTTGTTGGTGCCGTGAGCATGGGGAACCCGCATGTGGTGACTGTGGTTGAGGATGTCGACCACGCCGATGTGGACACCTTGGGGCCGTTACTTGAAAGTCACGAACGCTTCCCTGAGCGGGTCAATGCTGGCTTTATGCAGATCCTGTCGCGTAATGCGATTAAGCTTAGAGTGTACGAGCGCGGCGCCGGCGAAACCCAGGCCTGTGGCAGTGGCGCGTGTGCCGCCGTTGCCGTCGGGATCATGCAAGGCGTGCTTGATGATCAAGTGACGGTAAGTTTACCCGGTGGAGATTTACGCATTCGCTGGCGTGGGCCGGGTCACCCTTTATCAATGACAGGCCCAGCGACACATGTATTTGATGGACAATGGCAATTATGAATGATGGGGTAGAAGCCTCGACACTGGAAACCATGCCACTGAGCGACGAGGCGGTGGCGACGTATTTAAAAGACAATCCAGACTTTTTTATTCGCCATCGTGATTTACTGACGCAGCTGACCGTGCCACACGGTGAGCAAGGTGCGGTATCGCTGGTGGAAATCCAACTCAAGCGCCTGCGTGAGCGGGTGGCGGAGCTGGAAGAAGACATTACTCAGCTAATGAGCCTAGGGGCGAAAAACGATGCCCTGTTTCGTGCTTTTGCTGAGGCGCATCAGGCCCTGTTGCGTGCCGACACACCGCAGGCGGTGCAAAAAGCGTTAACGGCACTTAGCGAACAACTGCAACTGAGCGTTAGCTTACGGGTGTATGCGCCTATCGACGGCCTGCAGACCATCTCACGACAGGCGGTGGAGCAATTAAAAAGCCATCATTTTGCCGGACGTCCTTGTTATCTTGGGCGCTTACGCCGTGTGGATGCGGAAGCGGTGATGGCAACGCCACCGGAGCTCGGCTCTTTTGCGTTGGTACCGATTAAAGGGGAAGGCAAAGAGTGGGGACTGTTGAGCTTTGCGAGCGCCGATGGCGGGCACTTTCAGCCAGAAATGGATACGCTCTTTATTGAACAACTGGCCTCGCACTTAGCCATCTTATGTAGCCAATGGGCAAAAAGGGGTGAGCGTCAGTGACCACGGTAACGTCTGACCAAGCTGCTAATGCCCCCCGTTCACTGACGGTCCCTCTTGACCGCTTTTATCAATATCAGCTCAGCGAACGGGGCCTCAGTGCCCATACGCAACGTAATTATCAGCGCCAGTTAGATAAGATTGTCGACTTTCTGACCGCGCGGGGCATCGCTCATTGGCAAGATGTAGATGCCGACTGGGTGCGACAAATTTCCAGCCAAGCTAAACGCGATGGCCTTAAACCGGGCAGTATTGCGTTGCGGCTGTCCGCACTGCGCAGCTTTTTCGACTACCTCGTTCTCACCGAGCAGCTCGCGGCTAATCCGGCCAAAGGGGTCGCCGCGCCCAAGCAAGGGCGCCAGTTGCCAAAAAACCTCGATGTGGATGAAATGAATCAGCTGCTCGAGGTGGATCAAGACGACCCGCTGTCGGTACGGGATCGGGCGATGATGGAGCTGATGTATGGCGCAGGGCTGCGTTTAGCCGAGCTGGTTGATTTAAACGTGCGTGATGTCTCGGTACGTAAAGGGGATTTGCGTGTCACCGGTAAAGGGGAAAAAGAGCGCATCGTGCCTTTTTCCGGCATGGCGAAAACTTGGGTGATGAACTGGCTGAAAGTGCGTAACCAGCTCCTCAAAGGGCCAGAAGAGGCGCTATTTATCTCTAAACTGGGCCAGCGAATTTCTCACCGTAGCGTGCAAAAACGTATGGCGGAGTGGGGACAAAAGCAGGCGGTGAATAGCCATATTAATCCTCACAAACTGCGCCACAGCTTTGCCACGCATATGCTGGAGTCGTCTGGGGATTTGCGGGCGGTGCAAGAGCTGCTCGGCCATGCCGATTTAAGCACGACACAAATTTATACCCATTTGGATTTTCAACACTTGGCGAAAGTGTATGACGCGGCGCATCCCCGCGCCCGCAGTAAAGGGGCTCGTAAACCCAGCGCAGGCAAAAAAACCAACTCGGAGTCGTGATATGAAATTTTATCGTCGCTTAAACGCGTTTGATGCGGTGAGTTTTGACTTGGATGATACCTTGTACGATAACTGGCCGGTGATCGCACGCGCGGAGGCGGCGCTAAACGACTATTTGAGTGAGCACTGCCCCCCGCTCGCCGCGCTTGATAAAGCCTCCCTTGCGGGATTTCGCCGCCAAGCCCGTGATGAGAATCCAGCCCAACGCTTTGACGTCACCGCGATGCGAGTTGCCCAGCTGACCTTAGCCGGAGAGCATGTTGGTTTAACCGCGGAGAAAGCGCGCGCACAAGCTCAAGCGGCGACGACCTTCTTTTGCGGATATCGCAGTGACTTTACCCCGCCGGCGCAAAGTTTGGCTTACTTAAAAGCCTGGTCCGAGAAACTGCCATTGGTGGCCATCACTAACGGCAACGTCGATACTGATGCGATTGGCCTGACGCCCTTTTTCCAGCATATTTTCCGTGCCGGTGAACACGGAGAGGCCAAGCCGAGCCCCGAGATGTTTGATAAGGCCGCGCAGGCCTTGGATCTTGCCCCGGCGCGTATTTTACATGTGGGCGATCACTTAAGCTCGGATGTGGCTGGCGCGCGCCAAGCGGGCATGCAAGCCTGTTGGATCCGCCCAGACCGCCAGTCCCCCATGATGCATAAGGGGCGCACCTTGCCGGATGTGGCGATCGACGACCTATATGAACTCGATACCCTTATTCAGCAGTGGCACCGCTAATCGCTGCCGCTTTTTTTGCGGGCTAGCCAGTTATCGAGGTTAAACCAACCCGGCCCCCACACACTGACCACCAACAAGATCACCCCCCACATAATGTGGTCATCATAGCCACGCTCCCATAGCAGTGGGTAGGAGGTGACCGCGACAATGTTGAACACAAACAACGCCAAGGTCATGGGACGCGCGARCAGGCCCAAAGCAACAAATACCGGCAAAATCAGCTCCGCTGCTGTCCCTAAATACGCGGCTAGCTGCCATGGCAGCAAAGGCACCTGATACTCATACTCGAACAGGTATAAGGTGCTGTCCCAATTTTGGTATTTGATTAGCCCAGATTGAAAAAAAATCCATGCCACATAGACGCGGCCTACCAGCAGAAGTAACGGCTGCAGTGGGGTAAGCGCGCGAGTGAAGGTGTGATTGATCGTGGTTAGCCACATGGCTTACTCCTTTGCATTATAGGCAGTCGTTGGGGTGGTAAATGCATTCATGGCCGCGAGTTCAGACACACACGCCAGTTGCGCCTCTGACAGGGCACCTAATGGTGTATGGGGGCAGGTTTTTAGCACGCTGACATGATGGGTATTGAGCGCGTACCAATGCACCTTGTCTTGGTGAGCAACCAGCAACAAAGCTTGCGGCTTCTCGACCACCAAGCCCTCGAACTGTTCGGTGGCGATCGCTTGCCACAGGTCACTGACCGCGTAGTCACTTTCAAACAAACGAGCTTGATGGTTGAGCGGTAAACAAACCTGCGCTTGTTGCTCAGGGCTTAGCGACGCGAGCGCGCTGCCTTCAAACGGCGGAGACGCTGGGGCGAGAGTGAGCGCCACTTGCGCCCATTCAAAACGGGCAAGCTCGGCGCAACACGGCACGGGCTCGATAATATTGGGTAGGGCGCGCAAGGTCGCATCGAACTGTGCGCCATAGTCTTCCATTACCCCGGTTTGCGGGGGATGCACCATCGCATGATGACGGGCTACCGCGTCAAAACACGCCTCACCCAGTAGTGCACAGGTCTTGGGATACACGCATTTTAAGGTGTCGGTCAGGGTGACCACATAATGGTTGCGATAAATCTGCAATCGCTTGTCAGCGGCAAGGCGACCGTCTTTTATCGGCAGCGGCTGAGGGTCGTCCCGCAATGTGGCCGCAAAGGCCTGTTGCAGGGTGGCTAGCGTCATACTGCCTCCTTGTGTCGAGCCAGTCGGTGGTGGGCTTTGGCCGCTTCTGCTAACAATCGCTCGGGCGTGGGCAAGTCGGTATCCCATTCAATGAGGGTGTGGCGTGGGCCGTGGCGGTCAATCCACTGTTGATAGAGCGTCCACACCGCCTCGCTAACTGGCTGGTTATGGGTGTCTATCCAAATCTCTCCTGCGGGTGTGTGTTTGACGGTAAACCCTGCCAGGTGGATCTCTTTCACCGCATGGGCAGGAATCGCGTCAAGGTAGGTGCTGGCGCTAAAATGATGGTTAAACGCGCTGACATGAACATTATTTAAATCGAGCAGTAAATCGCAGCCCGTGCGAGCGTGCACTTCGGCGAGAAATTCCCATTCGTGGTAGTCACCCTGAGCAAAGCTTAAATAGCTCGATGGGTTTTCAATCAGCAGAGGACGCTGCAGCGCGTCTTGAACCTGCTGCACATTGGCGCAAAACACCCGCAATGCCTGCTCGGTGTAAGGGAGGGGGAGTAAATCGTGAAAGTGCTGCCCATCTATCCGGCTCCAACTTAAATGGTCAGACACAAACAGTGGCTCGACGTGTTTGACCAGTGTACACAGCTTGTCTAAATGGGCCCGATCAAGCGGCTCGTCGCTCCCCAGCGATAATCCCACGCCATGGCAGCTGATGGCGTAATCCTCACGTAACCGCATCAAGGTCGAAAAAGCCGGACGGTGAGGGCGGAAATAGTTTTCACTGTGGATTTCTAACCAGCCAAGCTGTGGGCGATAGTGGTCGAAGTAGGTGAGATGGGGTTGTCTGAGTCCAACGCCAGTCAAAATGGTTGCTTCATCCATGGTCGCTCCTTGTGGTCGAGTGACGAAGCCCGGGGCAAGCCCGGGCGCGCCATATCAGGATGACGAGGTACTGCCGCCGACTAAGCGGTCGCATAAGCCTTCAGGCACCATGACAAAAGCGTCTTTTTGGCCATCTTTCGTTGACGTGCCCGCACAGGAGCTGGTGTTGGTGGCGCAGTCGTTTTCTCCTGCTTTAACGACGCCGTAGCATTTTTCTTTTTCTGCCGCATGGGCCGGTGCGCTAGTGAGTGTGGTGGTACCCACCGCCAGCAATCCTGTGACAGCAGCGGCAACAGCTAGGTTAGTGTTTTTCATCATGTATCCTCTTCTTGTTCCGTGTTGGTGTTATCAGCCCTCTGATTCGTGGTGGGCCTATAAATCAAGATAGGAAAACACTGCACAATCTTTCATCATTTAAGTGTTTTTTTGCACGGCGATGGATAAACTGCTGAATTTTATACTTAAAAAAGTTGCGTCGGGATCGGGCGCGCAATTTAGCGCTGAGCTGGTATAATCGCCAACCAGTGTATAAATACCCAGTAAAATGGCAGGTGGCGATGGACGTATCAACTCTTCTTGACGGACTCAACGACAAACAGCGTGAAGCCGTGGCCGCGCCGCTCGGCAACCATTTGGTGCTGGCGGGTGCTGGCAGTGGTAAAACTCGTGTGCTGGTTCATCGTATGGCTTGGCTGATGCGGGTGGAAGAGGCGTCGCCGTTCTCGGTGATGGCGGTGACCTTCACCAACAAAGCAGCAGCGGAAATGCGTGGCCGTATTGAGCAATTGATGCAAGGCACGGCCTCTGGCATGTGGTGTGGTACCTTCCACGGTATTTGTCATCGTATTCTCCGTGCCCACTATTTGGACGCCAACCTGCCACAAGACTTCCAAATTCTTGATTCAGACGACCAGCAGCGCTTGCTACGTCGGTTAATTAAAGCGCAAAACTTGGATGAAAAACACTGGCCCGCCAAGCAAGCGAGTTGGTACATCAATGGCAAAAAAGATGAAGGCTTGCGTCCCAAGCACATTGATACCCGCCATGATCCGGTTGAAAGCACTTGGCTGCGGATTTATCAGGCGTATCAAGAAGCCTGTGATCGCGCCGGCTTGGTGGATTTTGCCGAGATCTTGCTGCGAACCTTAGAGTTATTGCGCGATAAAGCGGTGATCCGCGAACACTATCAAGCACGTTTTCAGCACATTTTGGTGGATGAGTTCCAAGATACCAACAACATCCAATATGCGTGGCTACGCATGATGGCTGGCCAACAGGCGCATGTAATGATTGTGGGGGACGACGACCAATCTATTTACGGCTGGCGTGGCGCGAAAGTCGAGAATATTCAGCGTTTTCTGGACGATTTCACTACCCCGCAGACCATTCGCTTGGAGCAAAACTACCGCTCAACCAGTACGATTTTGCAAGCGGCGAACACCCTAATTGAAAACAACGCCGACCGGATGGGCAAAAGCCTGTGGACTGAGGGCAAAGAGGGTGAGCCCATCTCTGTGTATGCCGGTTTTAATGAGCTGGATGAAGCGCGTTTTGTGGTCGGGAAAATCAAAACCTGGCAAGACGAAGGCGGCGCACTCACTGATAGTGCGATTTTATATCGCAACAACGCCCAATCTCGAGTGCTGGAAGAAGCCTTAATTCAAGCCGGTCTGCCTTATCGTATCTACGGCGGCATGCGCTTTTTCGAACGCCAAGAAATCAAAGATGCTCTGGCGTATTTACGTTTGATGGCGAATCGCAATGACGATGCGGCGTTTGAGCGAGTGGTAAATACACCCACTCGAGGGATTGGTGATCGTACCCTTGAGACGCTTCGTGGCGCGGCGCGCGATCGCGGCCAAACCTTGTGGCACACTGCCGAGCAAATTTTGGCAGAAAAAGCGTTGGCAGGACGCGCGGCCAATGCGTTGGGCCGGTTTATCGAGCTGGTCAATGCGCTAGAAGATGACACCCGTGACATGGCGCTGTATCAACAGACCGATGCCGTGATCCGTCACTCCGGCTTGCGCGCTATGTACGAGCAAGAAAAAGGTGAAAAAGCGCAAGCACGCGTCGATAACTTGGAAGAGTTGGTGACCGCCACGCGCCAATWTACGCCGCCCGAAGAGGCGGAAGCGGAAGGCATGACACCGCTGTCGGCATTCTTGGCCCACGCTGCCCTTGAGGCCGGTGAAGGGCAAGCGGATGAGTTTGATGATGCGGTCCAATTGATGACCTTGCACAGTGCCAAAGGCCTCGAGTTCCCCTTAGTCTTTATGGTCGGGGTAGAAGAGGGCATGTTCCCCAGCCAGATGTCAGCCGAAGAAGCGGGCCGCTTAGAAGAAGAGCGTCGCCTTTGCTATGTCGGTATGACGCGAGCGATGGAAAAACTCTATCTCACCTATGCAGAAATGCGCCGTGTGTACGGCAAAGACATGTTCCATAAGATCTCGCGCTTTATTCGTGAGCTGCCCGAGGCCTGCTTGGAAGAAGTGCGCATGCGTGCCAATGTCTCACGCCCTGCTGCAAGCGGGGGTCGTTTTTCCAAAACGCAGACTCAGGAGAACTTTAACCAAACCGGATTTAGTTTGGGTCAGCGGGTTCAACACCCTAAGTTTGGTGAAGGCACCATCATCAACTTTGAAGGCAGTGGCGGGCAAAGCCGCGTGCAAGTTGCCTTTAATGGGGAAGGGATTAAGTGGTTGGTGACTCAGTACGCCAAACTGGAAGCGCTTTAATCTCGGCTGCTTAACGTCAAAAAACGTAACATACGCCCAGCCTTGGCTGGGCGTATTGGTCTTTATCCCATTGCCTGCTTTTTCTGCCGCGGCGTTAGCCGAACACGCCGGCTTGCCAAACGACCGCGCCACCTAACAGCAAAAATAACAGTGCACACAGGCCATCGATAACCGGGGCGACTTTGGTGAGCACTTGCTGTACGCGACTGCCTGATAGCAGCCAGGCGAGTGACGAAAACCAGCCCAATGAGAGTAGGAACACCACCGCCACGGCCATGGCTTTGCCACTGGCGGACATGCTGGCAGGCACCAAGGTACTCATCAAGGAAATAAAAAACACCAAGGCTTTAGGGTTAAAAAGGTTGGTCAGTACCCCTTTCCAAAAGGCCTGTTTTTGGCCGCGTACCGCAGGCGCATCATTGGCGGTTTGCGCCGGCGCTGTGGTAGCGGCGAGCAAGCCTTTGATTGCGCTAAGGCCTAAATACATCAGTACACTGCCCCCTGCCACCTGTACCCACATAAACAGTTGCGGGTGCTGATGCACCAACAGACTGACGCCGGTAATGCTCAATATTGTGTGTGCCAAAATACTGAGCGATAACCCTAGCGCAATCGCCAAGCCAGTGGCACGGCCATAACGGGTCGCATTTTGGAGCACCAAGGCAAAGTCGGGCCCGGGGCTGAGCAGCGCAATCATATGTACCCCCGCCAGCGTGGCGAGAATAGCGAACTCATTCATCCTGATTTTCCTGCTGACAAAGGCGTGGTCGCTATCTTGGCCTCTTGCTGTCGTTTTGCCCGATAGGCATCAAAGCTAAATATCGCCAAGGCGGCCCAAATAAAGGCAAAGGTGGTGGCTTTATCTGGGGTAAAGGGTTCGTCATACAAGCCGACGGCGAGTAAAAACATTAAGCTAGGGCCGATATATTGGAAAAAGCCCAATACTGTTAAGGGTAAGCGGGTGGCGGCGCCGGTAAAGCACAGTAAAGGCACCGTCGTGATCAAACCGGCAGCGGCCAGTAGCATATTCAGGCTAATGGGATTCTCGAGCAGGTTGGCGCTGGATGTATCGGCAAACTGCCACAGATAAATCAGCGCAATGGGTAAGAGTGTGCAGGTTTCCACAAACAAACCCGGCACCGCAGGAAGATTGATTTTTTTGCGCAGTAAGCCGTAAATCGCAAAACTAGTGGCCAGCACCAACGCAATCCAAGGCAGTGAACCAAAGGTGATCAGTTGCACTAACACTCCCACCAACGCCAGCGCGGCGGCAAGCCACTGCAGACGGCGGAAACGCTCACCAAGAAAGATCATCCCCAGCGCCACGTTCACCAGTGGATTAATGTAGTAGCCAAGGCTGGCATCCAGCATGCGATTATTGACAATCGCCCAGATAAAAATCAGCCAATTACAGCCAATAAAGCAAGAGGTGAGCATTAACATCAACAGCTTTTTCGGTTCGCGGATAATCGGCTTGAGCTGATAAAAACGACGGGTGAAAAAAAGCAGCAATGCCAAAAAGACAAACGACCACAATACCCGGTGCGCTAAAATTTCGGGCGCCGGAATATGGTTGACCGTTTTAAAGTACATGGGGGCGATACCCCACATAATGTAGGCCGCCAGGGCCAATAACACGCCTTGGCGTGTACGTTTCGGATCAGGAATCACAGCGCAGTCTCGTTATAAGTGTCGGTCAGGGATGAACACCAACGTGTGCATGTTGTCTAGATGTAACAAGTTGTAAGAGTGGGCGCAAGCACCTTTCTCTGTGCTCAGGGTTTCATCGCCTACAGGGTGTCGGTAGAATGAGCGCCAGTTTGAATAACGAGCTTGATTATGTCCGCCACCCCCGCCCATGCCGATGCGTCAACGTCTAGCGACGCCCCCATTGCTGATCCTGCCATGAGCCCTGCCCATCAGGTACTCAAAGCGGTGTTTGGTTATCACCAGTTCCGTGAGGGGCAACAAGCGGTGATTGATGCGGCGATTGCGGGGCGTGATGCCTTGGTCATTATGCCGACCGGGGGAGGCAAGTCTCTGTGCTATCAGATCCCCGCGTTGGTGCGCATCGGCTTGACCGTGGTGATTTCACCTTTGATTTCATTGATGAAAGATCAGGTTGACCAGCTTAATGCCAATGGGGTTGCCGCGGCGTGCTTAAACTCAGCGATGACGCCTGAGGCGCAAGCGGAGACTTTGCGCGCCTTAAACCATGGCGAGGTGAAACTGCTGTACGTGTCGCCTGAGCGTGCCCTGGGCCGTGATTTTCTTCATCGCTTAAGTGATTGGCAACTTGGATTAGTGGCGGTGGATGAAGCGCACTGTATTTCCCAGTGGGGCCATGATTTTCGTCGCGAATATGCCTCTTTAGGCCAGCTCAAACAGCACTTTCCTGACGTGCCTGTGATGGCGCTGACAGCCACCGCGGATGCCACCACGCGCGAGGATATTTTATCCCGCCTTGCCCTGCATGATCCGCTGGTGCATCTGGGTAGCTTTGACCGTCCTAACATTCGTTACACCTTGCTGGAAAAGCACAAACCTTTAGCCCAATTGGTGCAGTTTCTGAGTGGTCAACGCGGCCAATCCGGGATTGTCTATTGTAATAGCCGTAAGCGGGTTGAGCAGGTCACTCAAAAACTGTGTGACAACAATATGCTCGCCGCCGCTTACCATGCAGGGATGACCACTGAGGCGCGCGGATCAGTCCAAGAGGCGTTCCAACGTGATGATGTCAACATTGTGGTAGCGACCGTGGCATTTGGGATGGGGATCAACAAGCCCAATGTTCGCTTTGTGGTGCACTATGATGTGCCGCGCAATATTGAATCTTACTACCAAGAAACCGGCCGTGCCGGGCGAGATGGACTGCCAGCTGAAGCGGTGTTGTTATATGACCCCTCCGACATGGGATGGCTCCATCGCTGCTTGGAAGAAAAGCCGGATGGGCCACAAAAGCAGGTCGAAAGCCATAAACTGACCGCGATGGGGGCGTTTGCCGAAGCGCAAACCTGTCGCCGTTTAGTGCTCCTGAACTACTTTGGTGAGAACCGCCAAACCCCTTGTGGCAACTGTGATATTTGTCTCGACCCGCCCACCCATTTTGATGGCACCGAACAAGCACAAAAAGCGCTGTCGTGCGTGTACCGTGTTAACCAAAGCTTCGGGGTCGGGTATGTGGTGGAAGTATTGCGCGGGATGCAAAATCAGCGCATTAAAGATCATGGTCACGACAAGCTCTCTACCTATGGTATCGGGCGAGAGTGGAGCCATGAATACTGGGTGAGTATTATTCGCCAATTGATCCACCGCGGTTACTTGGTACAAAACATTGCCCGCAGCTCAGTGCTGCAGTTGACCGAACAGGCGCGGCCATTACTGCGCAGCGAGATTGCCCTTGAGCTGGCGGTGCCGCGTATTGGCCTCAGCCCGCGCACCAAAGCCAACAAACTGAGCCAGCGCCATTACGATAAAAAATTGTTTGCCAAGTTGCGTAAGTTGCGCAAGGCCATTGCTGACGAAGAAGATATTCCGCCTTACGTGGTATTTAACGATGCCAGTTTGATGGAAATGGCTGAGATGCTGCCGTCATCGCAAGCGGAACTCTTAGCGGTCAGTGGCGTTGGGCAGCGCAAACTGGAAAAATTCGGCGATGCGTTTTTGGACTTAATCGATGATCATCTTAGTGTAAGTGAGTACGGCTATGGCACCGAGTAACTGGCAACTGATGGCGTCCGACAGCACCTTGGCGTTTTATCAGCCGCAGCTTGATGCGGATAATGCTAAAGAAGTCTGTCAGCCATTGTTAGACACTCTCGCGGCCTCTGTGCTTGAGTGCCAACAGGACGCTGACATGATGACTTGGCTGATTGATTTTGAAGGCACGCGCTTGATGCTCAAAGCGGCACATTATACCCAGAGCGTGTGGGTAGAAGCGCTGGATAATGAGGGCGACGAGGTAATTGCCTTTTTGCGCCGTTGGTGGACGCGCCATCCGCCTCTTTAAATTGCACTGGCACCGGCGCTTGATTGCTGTATAATTCGCCACCTCGCGCTGCCTGTAGACGGGTAGCTAAGTCTTTTGGGTTCCCTCGCCCCCAATAACAAAAAGGTGCACGATGAGCCACTTTTCTCTTGCTCAGCAGCGTAAAGCGCTGGGTTACCTCGTTCTATTCCATCTAATCATTATTGCCTCCAGTAATTACTTGGTGCAGATCCCCTTTACGGTTTGGGGTTTCCACACCACCTGGGGAGCCTTTACCTTTCCGTTTATTTTTTTGGCCACTGATTTAACCGTCAGGATCTATGGTCCGACTCTGGCGCGCCGCATTATCTTGCTGGTGATGGTGCCCTCGCTGCTGATTTCCTACGTGTTATCCGTCTTGTTTTACCAAGGCAGTTATCAAGGCATGGAGCAGCTGGGTAGCTTTAATCTCACCGTCGCGCGGATTGCGATTGCCAGCTTTATGGCCTATCTGCTGGGTCAGATTTTAGATATTCATGTGTTCAATCGGTTACGCCAGCAGCGTCAATGGTGGGTGGCACCGAGTTGTTCGACCTTGTTTGGTAATGCGTCAGACACACTCGCCTTTTTCGCGATTGCGTTTTATCAAAGCCAAGATGCCTTTATGGCCGCGCACTGGGTCGAAATCGCCTTGGTAGATTATGCCTTTAAGTTGATTATTAGCTTGGGACTGTTTATTCCTCTGTATGGGGTGTTGCTCAACCTGATTATTCGACGAATCACACAGGTGACGCCGTCGGCGACGATGCAGCAAACGTCCTAGTCAGTCGCAGAATAAAGAGTCGCATCGCGGCTCTTTTTTTACGTCAGCCTGCCGATTATCGACTTTATTTTGAGAAGCAGATCAATAAATGAACAGTGAGTGGAAAATAAGCATATTTTTTTCTTGATAAACGATAATGAGAATGGTTATTATTAACTTGCGCTCAGGGTAAAGCCCACATGCTTAACCCTGAAGGCACGACATTGCTCACATTGCTTCCAGTGTATTAGCGGGGCGCTTATCAGACAGTGATTAAGTTAGCCCATTTTTGCTAGGCGACACCTTTCGGGGTGTCGCTTTTTTCTTTTCTGGGTACTGACTTTTCGAACGATGGATGTTGGCATTATGGCGGTGGATGCAATGACAGTTTGATGACAGCGAGAGAGTCTGAGCACAAGATCAACAAATCAAAAAGCATCGAAATTATTTGTTGAAAATGCTAATGAGAATGGTTATTGTTAACTTGTCTTCAGGGCTAAGCCCACATGCTCAGCGCTGAAGGCACGACATTGCTCACATTGCTTCCAGTGTATTGGGGCCAGCAAACTGTTACTCAAACAGCTTTGTTTTTGCGCTCACCTGTTACAGCGACGCCGCTCTCGGCGTCGCTTTTTTCTTTGTGTCTTCCTATTATGTGCTTAGGCCAGCTCAACCAGTTTTTTCACCATCCGATTGATGCCACTCGCGGCGTCCGACACAGATGTTGCCAGCATATAGGCCGGTGTGGATAGCAGATGGTGGCGTTGGTCTAACACATAATCCGATACTGGACATTCGATATGCTCACCGCCCATACGGTTAAAGGCGGCGGCGATGTCTGGCTCATTACCAATGGTGCCTTTGACGCCTTTTGGGTAGATCTGCGGGATCATGATCGGGGCGATACACATATAGCCAGCAGGCTTCTCGGAACGGGCAAAGGCCTGACACACTGCAAACATATCTTGGTGTACCTGAACCGGATCGCCATTGTAAGCAAAGTCCGATAAGTTTTTCGCGGCACCAAAACCGCCAGGAACCAGTAGGGCGTCGAAGTCATCGGCGTTCAAATCAGTTAGCGGAAGTATCTCCCCACGCACAATGCGGCTGGCTTCAGTGAGCACATTACGCGTTTCGCTCATCGCTTCGCCAGTACGATGGTTAATAACATGGTGCTGATCGATATCTGGGGCAAAGCACTGCCATTGAGCATCGTTTTGCTCGAGGGCCAGTAGGGATAACACAGTTTCTTGGATCTCGGCACCATCAAACACGCCGCAGCCAGATAAGATCACAGCCACCTTTTTCATCACGCTCTCCTTGTATCGGCATTTAAAATATTGCAATCCGAGTGGGCAATGCTTAAAGCGTCGTCTACGCCTAATTGCGTCTAACAGTGTCGCATTGGCCAAGGCTTATGCGAAATAGTAGCCAAGATCGCAAGAGAAATTGGTGATTATCTCCGCAGTTTGTGATGACTTTCTCTGCAACCTTTGACGCCAGTAGCGATTTCTTTTTCCACACCACAGGATCCTTTTTCGATCAAGATCTAGATCCTGTGATTTTGCCTAAGTTAATGTTTTTATTTAATAAAAAATCCATTTCTTATGTTTGTTTAGACAAAATCAAAACCCTATAAAATAATTACCAACAAAGTTATCCACAGATTGGCGACCTTGTGGGAAAAACCATGGTTAACAGGGGTCGAGACTCGTGGCATGCTTAACGGCTAACGTGTTTAACTGGCGATCAAGATTCTGATATGGCAACTCTTCCCGACAATCCGTTAATCCTTGTGGATGGCTCTTCGTATCTTTACCGGGCATACCATGCGTCCCCCAATCTCACTAATAGCCAAGGCGAGCCCACGGGCGCGGTGTTTGGGGTGGTCAATATGCTGCGCAGCTTGTTGCGACAGTATCCACATTCACACGTGGCGGTGATTTTTGATGCCAAAGGGAAGACGTTCCGCGATGACATGTATGAAYAATACAAAGCCAATCGTCCACCGATGCCAGATGATCTACGCGGGCAAATTGAACCTTTGCACAAGATTATCAAAGCCATGGGTTTGCCTTTACTCGCGGTAGAAGGGGTGGAAGCCGATGATGTGATTGGCACGCTCGCCACGCAAGCCTCACAAGCGGGGATGCCGGTGCTTATCAGTACGGGTGATAAAGATATGGCGCAGCTGGTGGATGAGCATGTCACCTTAATCAACACCATGACCAATGTGGTGATGGATCCTGAGGCGGTGCGTGAGAAGTATGGCTTTGGTCCTGAGCATATGATTGATTACCTTGCTCTGATGGGCGACAAAGTCGATAACATTCCCGGTGTACCTGGGGTCGGTGATAAAACCGCGACCGCGTTGATTGCCAATCTGGGCGGCTTGGATGATATTTACGCCAGCCTTGAGCGTATCGCCGATCTTGGTTTCCGTGGTGCGAAGAGCATGGCGAAGAAACTGACAGAGCATAAAGAGTCGGCTTATTTGTCACACCAGTTAGCAACGATAAAATTGGACGTTGAACTGGACTTCACCCCTGAACAGCTGGTCAAGCAAGAGCCTGATAATGACACCTTGGTAGCCATGTATCGTGACTTGCAATTCCGCCGCTGGCTCAAAGAGCTGGATGAAGGTGATGCGCCAGAAGAGGCGGTGTCTGATGAACCTATCTCGCAAGCGGCCACGATTGACCGCAGTGGCTATCAGACCGTTCTGACACGCGACGCGCTGGATAGTTGGCTTGAAAAAATCCGTGATGCTGAGGTGGTCGCGGTGGATACGGAAACCGATAGCCTCAACTATATGGAAGCCAATCTGGTTGGGATTTCATTTGCCGTCGCGCCGGGTGAAGCGGCGTATGTGCCGGTAGCTCATGATTACCTGGAAGCGCCGGCGCAGTTATCGCTGGATCAGGTGCTGGACGTATTACGCCCTTGGTTGGAAGATCCTTCAGCGGCGAAAGTCGGTCAAAATCTGAAATATGATGCCAGTGTGTTTGCGCGTCACGGGATCACCTTAAAAGGGATCGCCTATGACACCATGCTGGAGTCGTACGTCTATAACAGTGTGGCGGGACGTCATGACATGGATAGCCTCGCTGAGCGCTACTTGCAGCATACCTGCATCAGCTTTGAAGAGATTGCCGGGAAAGGCAAGAAACAACTGACTTTTAACCAAATCCCGCTTGAGCAAGCGGCACCTTATGCGGCGGAAGATGCGGACATTACGTTGCGTTTGCACCAATACCTGATTGGGAAAGTCACCAGTGACGAGAAACTAAAAACCATTTTTGAGTGCTACGAGATGCCGCTGGTCAGCGTGCTGTCGCGCATGGAACGTCATGGGGTGCTAATCGACAAAGACAAGCTGGCGACCCAATCAGAGGCGCTACATACTCGTTTGATTGAGCTTGAGCGTGAAGCCTTTGAGATTGCCGGCGAAGAGTTCAACTTAAGCTCGCCCAAGCAACTACAAGCGATTTTGTTTGAGAAAATGGGCCTGCCGGTAGTAAAGAAAACCCCATCAGGGAGCCCTTCAACCAATGAGGAAGTGCTGCAAGAGCTTTCACTCGATTACCCGCTACCTGCGCGGATTTTGGAATACCGTGGACTGGCAAAACTCAAATCGACGTACACGGACAAATTGCCGCGCATGATTAATGCGCAAACGGGCCGCGTGCATACCTCGTATCATCAAGCCGTCACCGCGACGGGACGCTTATCGTCCACCGATCCGAACTTACAAAATATCCCCATTCGTAACGAGCAGGGGCGTCGTATTCGCGAGGCCTTTACGGCAGACGCGGATAACACCATTTTGGCGGTGGATTACTCGCAAATCGAATTGCGGATTATGGCGCATTTATCTGGTGATAAAGCCTTGCTAGAAGCGTTCCGAGAGGGCAAAGATATTCACGCCGCCACCGCAGCCGAAGTGATGGGTATCCGCCTCGATGAAGTCACCAGTGAACAGCGTCGCCGCGCCAAAGCGATCAACTTTGGCCTGATTTATGGCATGAGTGCCTTTGGCTTATCTCGTCAATTAGGGATTGGTCGCCATGAAGCACAAAGTTACATGGATACTTATTTTGAGCGTTATCCAGGCGTGAAGGCCTACATGGAACGCACCCGTGAGCAAGCGGCGGAAAAAGGCTACGTGGAAACCATTTTTGGTCGTCGCCTATATCTGCCTGAAATAAAATCACGAAATGGCATGCGTCGTAAAGGGGCCGAGCGCGCGGCAATCAATGCGCCGATGCAAGGGACGGCAGCCGATATTATCAAGCGTGCGATGATACTGGTTGATCAATGGATCCAAGCCAACGCCGCGGATGAGGCTCGCCTGGTGATGCAGGTGCACGATGAACTGGTGTTGGAAGTCAAAACGTCATCAATGTCCAAAGTTGAAAGCAAAGTACGGAAATTGATGGCGTCAGCGGCTGACTTGGATGTGCCTTTGATCGCCGAAGCAGGGTTCGGCGATAACTGGGGAGAAGCCCACTAAGTTCAGGGTTTTTATTGACCTTTCTGTCTTTTTACACTGAAAGCCGATATTTTTATCGGCTTTTTTTATTCATTATCCACCTGATCTGTGGCGTTTTTACGCTAAATAGG
>NZ_MUES01000021.1:0-44048 GCF_001995745.1 Salinivibrio sp. ML323
GCTGCCGGCCACGTCCACGCTCCACTCGCCGTTTTCATCCACGGTGGTGGTGTACTCGGTGCCGTTGATGGTCATGGTGACCTGATCGTTTGCGGCGATGTCGCCGCCGCTCGCGCTGCCGGTGACCGGGATGGTCTCGCCCGCTTCTTGCGCGTTGATCACGTCATCGTTGGTGATGTCGTTCACGCTGACCGTGCCGGCCTCGGCGCTAGTATCAACCTCAGCTTGATCACTCCCCGGCTCGGAGGTGTTGCCGGAGGTGTCGGTAATGGTGGCTTCTACGGTTAACGTTTCTCCGTCTGCAGGAGTGTCTGGCAGTGTGATAGTGACGGTGCCGTCTATGATATCTTGCTCGGTAATCGTCGAGGTTTGACCATTTATGGTTAATACATCGCCCGGATTAGCACCGGTATCGGACAGATCGATCAATACCTGGATCCCATCACCAAGCTCTTGCCCTCTGATAATGCCATCGTTGTTAGCATCATTAACAATGGTCACGCCAGGGATTCCGGGAGCGGTGGTGTCAATCGCAAGCCCCGCTCCTCCTTCTGCATCGCTACCAATCGCCCCGTCGTTGGTTGCAAGCGAATCAGTATCAAATCCTGAGCTTGCAATGGTCTCGCTTCCATCACGCTCAACATTGACATAACTCCATGAGCCACTGCCGGCTGCAGCGTCACCACCAGCGGCGGTCGCTTGGTCATCTTCAATGGTGATCTCGCCTTCACCATCAAGGATTTGTTGCTGAATCTCGGCTATTTCATCTTGAACATCTTGCGGCAATCCATCGAGCACGGCGCCGGGCTGCTCTCCCTGAGCCTCAACGGCGAGTAACGTTCCGTCGCTAAGTACAATAACAGCCTCACTGTTATCTGGCAGAACCAGCTCGGTTCCAGGCGGAAAGGACGTGCCTTCGGTCACTGTCATTGGCGTGCCATTGACAAGCAGTACACCATTTCCTTGGATACTTTCGACGTTTACATTGCGAGAGAGCGAGATTGATTTCATAGCCGGGACTCTTTATCCATAAAAAATGTGAGGTGCATTCAAAGTCTATCACTTGCATTATCTAAGGAATTAGACTTCTTCGAAAGCAATTTTACGCCGAAATGTGCACTTTGTACGGCTCAACATTGAGACAATACGTAATTATAGATCGGTGTTTGAAACGGCGCCAAACTATACCCATAGACCATGCACTTAAAGTATGCACTTAAAGTATGCACTTGAAGTATGCGCTTAAATATCACTATTGACGGTATTGAGTGTTTTATCTCTTAGTCACATCGCTGCATGACGGTTGAACTGGCTTTTTCGATGAAGTTCTGGATGTAATCATCTCTTTGTCCCTCGCGTACACCCAAATGGATCGACTTATGAATACCTTGTTGCCCTATACGAAGGATATGAAGGTTTAGTCGTTGTTGGTACTCTTTTGCCAGCCATTTGGGGAGTGCCGCGATCCCGCGCTCAGCGGCAACCATTTGCAGCATGATATCGGTTGTTTCTATGGTTTTGTGTTTGCGCGGTGCACAGTGCGCCGGCGCCAAAAACTGGCTAAAAACATCTAAACGCGATTGATCAACAGGGTAGGTAATCAGCACTTCCTGTGTTACTTGCTCAGGATCAACATGGTCAAACGCCGCGAGTCCACTTCGGCCGCTCGCCACCAGCACCTGTTCGTAATCAAACACGGATACGTATTCGATGCCTGGTTTAAGTAGGGGATCGGGGGTGACAAGTACATCAATCTCATGGCCAAACAATGCACCTAAACCACCGAATTGGAACTTTTGTTTGACGTCAACATCCACATCCGGCCATTGGTGCAAGAAAGGCTCAACCACCTTAAGCAGCCACTGATAGCAGGGGTGACATTCCATGCCGATGCGCAATGTACCGCGCTGACCTTGAGCAAACTGTTTGAGCTGTTGTTCGGCATGCTCAAACTGCGGAAGCATACGCTCAGAAAGAGTCAGCAAGTACTCACCAGCCTGAGTGAAATGCAATTGTCTACCTGACTTTTTCCACAGACTAACGCCTATCTGACTTTCTAATTTTTTCATCGCATGGCTAATGGCAGATTGGGTGAGATGAAGCGTCTCTGCCGCCGCGGTCAGTGATCCCTGCTCTTTTATTGCACGCAAAATATGAAGGTGGTGACGTTCTAACATGTCCATTCCATGACTAAAATTCATTGATTGATGAAATAATGCCATTTTAGTTCATAACGAGAAACCCCTATGCTGAACTCAACTCAAAGGAGGACGTATAGATGGCTAAAACTCATAATCTCGGTTTTCCCCGCATAGGGGCACAGCGCGAACTAAAATTTGCACTCGAACGTTACTGGCGTGGTGAATCATCACTGCAAGATTTGACCAATACGGCGGCGGATCTACGCCGTACTCATTGGCACCAACAAGGTAAGCTCGATACAGTGCCAGCGGGTGATTTTTCCTTTTACGACCATGTGCTTGATACCAGCTTTTTAGTCGGCAATGTCCCTGACCGTGTGGCTGATCATCAAGATAACACCCTGGATAACTACTTCCGCGTTGCTCGCGGCCGCTCGGCAAACGATAGTGCTTGCCAGTGCGTGCATGCCGGTGAAATGACCAAATGGTTCGATACCAATTATCACTACATCGTGCCAGAATTTACCGCGCAAACAACGTTTAGTCTTCATGCTGAAAATCTATTGACGCAAATAGAAGAAGCCAAAATAACCGGTATAAACACCAAGCCAGTTTTAGTCGGCCCCGTGACTTACCTTTGGCTGGGCAAAGAAAAAGATGCATCGAACAAACTGGATCTGCTCGATAGGCTCTTACCCGTGTATCAAACCTTACTGAGCAAGCTGGCAGAAAAAGGCGTTGAGTGGATCCAAATCGATGAACCGATCTTGGTCACGGAGCTCGCGCCTGAATGGCAGACGGCGCTAAAAACCGCGTATCGTGCATTAAGCCAAACCAAGGTCAAGTTATTGCTGGCGAGCTACTTCGGCGAGCAAGCTGAAAATCGTCCATTGGCGCAATCGTTGCCCGTTGACGGCTGGCACCTAGATGCTATTCGTGGCCGAGGGGATGTGGATGCATACCGTGAAGCGCTTAGCGATCAACACGTCCTATCTCTGGGTATAATCAACGGTCGTAATGTTTGGAAAACTAACCTTGATGCCACGTTAGAATGGCTCGAACCGATTCATCAATCTTTGGGGGATCGCCTCTGGCTCGCGCCGTCTTGCTCTTTGCTTCATGTGCCGGTCGATTTGGCGAGCGAACAAAAGCTCGACCCTGAGGTAAAAAACTGGCTCGCCTTTGCGTATCAAAAACTCGAGGAGCTGGATGTACTCGCGCGCGCCCTTAATCACGGCCGTCAAACCGTTCAGCCCGCGCTGGACAATAACCGTGAGGCAATAGAAAGCCGTCAGCAATCACCACGCGTACACAACCCTAAGGTGCAAGCCGCATTAGCAGCAATTACACCACAATTAAGGACACGGCAGCGTCCGTTTGCCGAGCGCATTCGCTTGCAACACGAGCAGCTCAACCTGCCACGCTTCCCGACCACTACCATTGGCTCATTCCCGCAGACGAGCACCATTCGCCAAACGCGCTTGCAATACAAGAAGGGCGACATTGACACTGCCACCTATCAAGACATTATGCGCAAAGAGATTGCCCATGCGGTGGAAAAGCAAGAAGCGTTAGGGCTCGATGTCTTGGTTCACGGTGAAGCTGAGCGTAACGATATGGTGGAGTACTTTGGCGAACAGCTGGATGGGTATGTGTTCAGTCAGTTTGGCTGGGTGCAATCGTATGGCTCTCGCTGCGTAAAACCGCCGATTTTGTTTGGTGATATCGAACGTCCGAAAGCGATGACGGTGGAATGGACGCAGTACGCACAATCTCTCACCGATAAGCCGCTAAAAGGCATGCTTACCGGGCCGGTGACGATTCTTAATTGGTCATTTGTCCGCGATGATCAGCCACGATCACAGACCTGTAACCAACTGGCGCTGGCGATCCGCCAAGAAGTGCAGGATCTTGAGAAAGCTGGCACTCAAATCATTCAAATAGATGAAGCGGCGCTGCGTGAAGGTTTACCTTTGCGTCGCAGTGAGTGGCAAAATTACCTCGATTGGGCAATCAACGCGTTTAAAATTGCCGCCAACGGTGTGAGTGACGAGACGCAAATCCATACCCATATGTGTTATTCCGAGTTTAACGATATCATCGCATCCATCGCGGATATGGACGCCGACGTGATCACCATAGAGACCTCGCGCTCGGATATGGAACTGTTGGACGCATTTGATCACTTTGACTATCCCAATGACATTGGCCCTGGCGTGTATGACATTCACTCCCCCAATACGCCAAGCCAAGCGCAAATTGTTGGGTTAATGGAAAAAGCCGCCGCCCGTATTCCTGCAGAAAGATTGTGGGTGAACCCAGATTGCGGCCTAAAAACGCGCCAATGGGATGAGGTGATCCCGGCATTAGAAAACATGGTTGCAGCGGCGAAAGCGCTTCGTCAGTGACGCTGCATCAGTGATACTGCRTCAGTAGCGCGAAGATCAAAACATCGTCAAACAAAAAAACGCGCCACGGATTGCTCCGGTGGCGCGTTTTTTATATAAAGAAAAGGGAGCCTGAGCTCCCTTTTCTCCAGAATCTTAGCGACGGATGCCTAGACGCTTGATAACGTCCAAGTAACGGTCAACACTGTTCTTTTTCAGGTAGTCCAGCAGCTTACGACGACGTGAAACCATGCGTAGCAGGCCACGGCGGCTGTGGTGGTCACCTTTGTGCTCAGCGAAGTGCGATTGCAGATCGTTGATTGATGCGGTCAAAAGGGCGATTTGAACTTCCGGTGAACCCGTGTCGTTCTCGGTTTTGCCAAAATCAGCAACGATTTGTGCTTTTGCTTCTGCAGTCAGAGACATAATGCTCTCCTAATAAGAGTGTGTGATTATCATGCACCAGCCAATCTCTGATTCAGCCGGTGCCCGAAGGCGCGTATTCTACTGACTTTCGTCTAAGGTAGCAATCTATCCACGCCGCTTTTCCTGTAAAAACACGCGCCGAAGCGTCGGTTTTTTAGCGCGCTTCAGGCTGGCGACTGGCCACCAAACGACGCGGGGCGACCAAACCATCGGCGTCGATTTCTCCCACACCAATGAAGTGACGCTCATCGCCTGCAGTTAAGCGAACAAAACCACTCGTAGGTGCATTGGGCACTTGAACCGCTTGCCCTTGCAATGCATAGCTGGCCATCACCGGCAGCAAGTTAATTTCACGTAGATCTTGCACCGCGGTATCGAGGGGCAGCAACAAAGGATCGAGCAGCTGCTTGGGCTGGATCTCTTGCTCTCTGGCTTCATTCAACAAGCTTTCCAGTTGCTCAAGCGTCACCATCTGGCGCGTTGGGTAGGCTGATACGCCAGTACGACGTAAGGCCGTCACATGCGCGCCACAGCCCAACATTTCACCCAGATCATCGACGATAGTGCGAATATAAGTGCCCTTAGAGCAATGCACTTCCATTTCAATCTCATCACCTTCAAAGCGCAGCAATTCAATCTGATACACCTTGATGGTACGCGCTTCACGTGGCACCTCGATACCTTGACGCGCATATTCATACAAAGGCTTACCTTGGTATTTCAGCGCCGAGAACATAGAAGGAATTTGCTGGGTTTCACCACGAAACTTAGCAATACAACGCTCGAGTAAGCCTAGGTTAACTTTCACGTCTCGGGTTTCTACCACGTCGCCATCGGCGTCAGAGGTGTTCGTGCGCTCACCCAGCTTTGCGACCACGCGATAACGCTTATCAGAGTCGAGCAAAAACTGGGAGAATTTGGTGGCTTCGCCCAGGCAAATAGGCAGCATACCGGTTGCGAGCGGATCAAGCGCACCTGTATGGCCTGCTTTTTCGGCAAAAAAGATACGTTTTACTTTTTGTAAGGCATCATTAGAGGTCATGCCCGTGGGCTTATCGAGCAGGATAATCCCATCAACGGGGCGACCTCGACGACGTTGACGACGCGCCATCTGTTACTCCTCACCTTTGTCATCTTCACCACGGCGCTCATCATCGCTGCGCACCGCTTTGCTTACCAAGTTGGAAATTCGAATTCCCTCAGTGAGTGACTCATCAAAAACAAACGTCAGCTCAGGGGTCACACGCAAACGAATCGCCTTGCCAACCAATGAACGAATGTAGCCACTGGCTTCGTTCAGCGCCTTTAGGCTCTCGGTAGGGGCTTGCTCGTCAACGGTTAAAAACGTGACGAAAACCTTCGCGTACGCCAAATCACGTGAAATCTGAACATCAGAGACAGTGACCATACCAATGCGCGGATCTTTAATCTCGCGCTGCAGTATCAGTGCAATTTCTTTTTGCAGCTGATGGGCGACGCGGTCTGTGCGGCTAAAATCTTTACCCATTTTCTTTTCTCTCAATAAAATGGGGGTAAGCGCATGCGCCTCCCCCCACGGTGTATCCAAACAACCTGGTTGATTTATACGCTTAATCAGTCGATTGAGCGCTGAATTTCAACCGTTTCATAGACTTCAATCTGGTCACCAACGCGAACGTCATTGTAGTTCTTCACGCCGATACCACACTCGTAGCCTTTTTTCACTTCGTTCACATCATCTTTGAAGCGACGCAGTGATTCTAGCTCACCCTCGTAGATAACCACGTTTTCACGTAGTACACGGATTGGGTTGTTACGCTTAATCACACCTTCAGAAACCTGACACCCGGCAATGGCGCCCAGTTTCGGTGATTTGAAGACATCGCGTACTTCTGCCAGACCGATGATTTCTTGTTTGAACTCAGGCGCGAGCATACCGCTCATCGCTTGTTTCACTTCATCAATCATGGTGTAGATGACAGAGTAGTAGCGCAGATCCAAGCTTTCATTTTCAATGGTCTTGCGTGCTGCGGCATCGGCACGCACGTTAAAGCCACAAATGATCGCATTGGATGCAGCGGCCAAGACAGCGTCAGTTTCAGTGATACCACCGACACCTGAGCCGACAATCTTCACCTTCACTTCGTCTGTTGACAGTTTCACCAGTGAATCTGCAATCGCTTCGACAGAACCTTGTACGTCCGCCTTGAGCACGATATTCAGCTCAGCCACTTCACCTTCAGCCATGTTCGAGAACATGTTCTCCAGTTTGGCTTTTTGCTGACGCGCCAGTTTCACGTCACGGAACTTGCCTTGACGATACAGCGCCACTTCACGGGCTTTCTTCTCGTCACGCACAACCGTGGCTTCGTCACCGGCTGCTGGCACACCAGACAAGCCGAGGATCTCAACCGGAATCGACGGCCCCGCATGCTCTACATCTTGGCCATTCTCATCACGCATCGCACGGACACGGCCATATTCCAAGCCACACAGAACGATATCACCTTTGTTCAAGGTACCTTCTTGAACCAGTACTGTCGCGACAGGACCGCGGCCTTTATCAAGACGTGATTCAACTACCACACCGCGCGCCATGCCTTGCTCAACCGCTTTCAGTTCAAGCACTTCTGATTGCAGCAAGATAGACTCAAGCAGGCCATCAATGTTCTGGCCTTGTTTCGCCGACACATGCACGAAGATGTTTTCACCACCCCATTCTTCTGGGATAACGTCATACTGTGCGAGTTCGTTTTTCACGCTGTCAGGGTTAGCGCCTTCTTTATCCATCTTGTTGACGGCCACAATCAAAGGCACACCGGCCGCTTTCGCGTGCTGGATAGCTTCTTTGGTTTGTGGCATCACGCCATCATCAGCGGCAACTACCAAGACAACGATATCCGTTGCACCCGCACCACGTGCACGCATCGCGGTAAACGCGGCGTGTCCAGGGGTATCTAAGAAGGTGATCATGCCATTGTCGGTTTGTACGTGATACGCACCGATATGCTGGGTAATACCGCCCGCTTCGCCCGTCGCAACGTGCGCTTTACGGATGTAGTCAAGCAGCGAGGTTTTACCGTGGTCAACGTGACCCATGATAGTTACCACCGGCGCACGTGGTGCGACGGGTGCATCGCTATCACGATCCGAGAGTACAGCCTCTTCCAGCTCGTTCTCTTTACGTAGGATAACCTTGTGGCCCATTTCTTCCGCCACTAGTTGCGCGGTTTCTTGGTCGATCACTTGGTTAATCGTCGCCATCGCACCCATTTTCATCATGGTTTTGATAACTTCGGCGCCTTTAACAGCCATCTTGTTGGCCAGCTCCGCTACGGTGATGGTTTCGCCGATTTCAACTTCACGGTTTACTTTCTGCGCTGGCTTTTTAAAGCCATGCTGCATCGATGATGGCTTAGCCATGCGGCCTTTGCCTTTCCCACCTTTGCCACGACGGCCACGAGTGGTTTTATCTTCGGCTGCATTGGCCTTTTTCTTTTTCTTACGACGTGGCGCCGCGCTTTCTTCGCGACGATCCGCCTCGTCTTCTGCCTCACGGGCGTACTCGGAAGTGACTGTATGGTGATCAGCCGCCTCCATGGTATTGAGTGCTTTGTCTTGATCTGACCAGCGTTCTTGGTTTGCTTCTGCCATTTTGCGTGCCTCTTCTAACTGCCGCTGACTTTCTTCTTCAGCTTTACGCTTGGCTTCCTCTTCCTGGCGACGCTTAAGTTCATCAGCTTCTTTCTTCGCTTGCGCATCAGCAGTTTGAGCTGCAGCAGTATCCGCTGCGTTTTCTGTAGACTGCTCAGTTTTCGGTTGCGCTTGCGGCTTGGCTTCACGCTTAGCTTTTTCTTCGGCTTCGCGTTTGGCTTTCTCTTCTGCTTCACGTTTGGCTTTTTCTTCCGCCTCACGCTTGGCTTTCTCTTCTGCTTCGCGTTTCGCTTGCTCTTCCGCTTCTAGACGCGCTTTTTCTTCGGCTTCACGTTTCGCTTGCTCTTCCGCTTCTTGCGCTGTCTTTTGCTCTTCAAGCTCGCTACGCTTCACATAGGTACGCTTCTTACGCACCTCAACTTGGACATCTTTGTTCTTTCCGCCAGCCCCTGACACGCTCAGTGTGCTACGTTTCTTGCGCTGAAGCGTCAGACGCGTCGGAGCATTGCCGTTATCACCGTGCTCACGCTTTAAATGCGCGAGCAAAGCTTGTTTCTCATCTTGGCTTACCTGATCGTCAGCCGACTTTTGCATACCAGCTTCTTTAAACTGCTTCAGCAGACGATCGACTGGCGTATCAATTTCCTTCGCCAGCGTATGTACTGTAACCTCTGACATTCTGCTCCTCCTTTGCCGTCTTTACGCTTCGTCGCTGAACCAGCAGATATTACGTGCGGCCATAATTAGCTCGCCCGCACTGGTTTCGTCTAATCCGTCAATATCTAACAGATCGTCAGTGCCTTGATCAGCCAGATCTTCCAAGGTCTTCACGCCCTTCGCGGCCAGCTTGAAAGCCATTTCACGAGAAAGACCATCGAGAGCCAGTAAATCTTCGGCAGGTTCAACGTCTCCCAGCGACTCTTCTTGTGCCAGCGCTATGGTGGTCAACGCTTCTTTGGCACGTGCGCGCAAAATCTCGACGGTGTCTTCGTCTAGACCATCGATTTCGAGCATTTCGCTGGTTGGCACATAGGCCACTTCTTCAAGGGTGGTAAACCCTTCTTCTACCAAGGTTTCGGCAAAGTCTTCGTCAATATCGAGGTATTTCACAAACAACTCGACGGAGGCTTGCGCTTCTTCTTGGTGCTTTTTCTGTAGATCTTCAACTGTCATCACGTTCAGTTCCCAACCGGTTAGTTGAGACGCCAAACGAACGTTTTGACCATTACGGCCAATGGCTTGCGCCAAGTTATCCGCCGCGACAGCGATATCCATGGAGTGCGTGTCTTCATCGACGATGATAGAGGCTACGTCGGCCGGTGCCATGGCATTGATCACAAATTGTGCAGGGTTATCGTCCCAAAGCACGATGTCAATGCGCTCGCCACCTAGCTCGGTCGATACGGCTTGCACACGTGCACCACGCATACCTACACAGGCGCCAACAGGGTCAATACGCTTGTCGTTGGTTTTAACCGCAATTTTCGCCCGCGACGCTGGATCACGCGCCGCGCCCATCAGCTCAATCATTTCTTCGCCAATTTCTGGCACTTCAATGCGGAATAGCTCGCTGAGCATTTCCGGCTTTGAGCGGGTCATAAACAGCTGGAAACCGCGCGCCTCTGGACGGACGGCATACAGCAAGCCACGTACACGGTCGCCTGGACGGAAGTTTTCACGAGGCAGCTGATCGTCGCGCTGGATAGCCGCTTCCGCGTTGTTACCCAAATCAACGATGATCACATCGCGGTTCACCTTCTTAACCACACCGGTTACCAGCTCACCTTCGTTGTCCATGAACTGCTCAACCACTTGTGCACGCTCGGCTTCACGGACTTTTTGTACGATCACTTGTTTGGCGGTTTGGGTGGTAATACGGTCAAAGGCAACAGATTCAATCTGATCTTCAACGTAACCGCCCAACTCTAGGGTCTCGTCTTCGTATTGTGCCGCTTCTAACGTAATTTCACGCGTCGGCTGGGTGACTTCATCAACCACGAGCCAACGGCGGAATGTATCGAATTCACCGGACTTGCGATCAATGGCGATACGTACATCAATGTCGGCTTCGTACTTCTTTTTAGTTGCCGTTGCCAGTGCGGTTTCTAGTGCCTCAAAAATACGCTCACGGGGAACGGCTTTTTCGTTTGAGACCGCTTCGACAACAGCCAAGATTTCTTTATTCATCTACTAATGCCTCATTTACTCTTAAAATGAAGGAACCAGGTTTGCTTTGGCGATATTACTCAAGGCAAACGCCTCATCTTGGCCGTCAACGCGAACCGTGATGGTATCGCCATCGACAGAAAGAATTTCTCCTTTCCACTTACGGCGGTTTTGCATAGCCATTTTCAGCACGATGTTCACTTCATGCCCGATGAATTGCTGATAATGATCAGCGGTGAACAGTGGACGGTCAACCCCAGGTGATGACACCTCAAGGTTATAAGCCACTGTGATTGGGTCTTCTACATCCAACACGGCACTGACCTGACGGCTCACGTCGGCACAATCGTCGACGGTAATGCCATTTTCATGGTCAATAAAAATACGCAATGTTGAATGCTGGCCAGCTCGAACAAATTCAAGCCCAACCAACTCATAGTCCAACGCCTCAACCGGCGCGGCCAAAAGTTCAGTCAGTTGTTTCTCTAATCCTGTCATTCCAAACCCCAGAAATAAAAAAAGGGCTTAAAAGCCCAGTTACTATCCGAATGGTCTTCTTCAGATAACAAAAAACCCCGAAGATCGGGGTTTAATGTAACTGGACCCTGATGCCATGCTATCAACATAAGTCGCTAGCATAGCCGTTATCGCTGGTGTCGGAATCATCTCAGCAATAACGAGAGAGTAACTCTCTACACAAAGGCTTATTGGTCCGCTTTGTGCTGCCCCCGAGGGCAAAAAGGCTAGCACATGGCTAGCCCGGTCAGCGTGGCTTTGACAAGAAACGCTGACGCGTTATTCAGTTTAGCCGTTATTTAAACAACAAACTTAAACTTGGTTGCGGGAAGCGGATTTTATCGCGCCATGAAACGGCGCCGACCGGAGGTCGTGTTGATTAACTCAACCTGATATGTCGCTTCACCAACCTAAAATTGGTTGCGGGAGACGGATTTGAACCGCCGACCTTCGGGTTATGAGCCCGACGAGCTACCAAACTGCTCCATCCCGCTTCCGATTGCGATTATTATATCGCTTTTTGCAACAAAGGTGCAAGCTAATGCCCTTTTTGAACTTGGTGCCGAGAGCGGGACTTGAACCCGCACGCCTATAAGGCACTACCCCCTCAAGATAGCGTGTCTACCAATTCCACCACCTCGGCTCAATTTTTACTGAGGGATCTCACTGTTATCAACAGGGATTTCGTCCTCTTTTGGCGTCGCTTGCTGTTGTGTAGCAGGCTCGCTTAAATCTTCAAAACCGCCTTTTGCTTCAGGTTTGTGTGCAGTGAGGTTACCCAGCACCAAACTTAACGCAAAGAATGCAATTGCAAAACCGGTTGTCATTCGGGTTAAAAAGTTTCCAGAGCCGCCAGAGCCAAATACTGTATTTGATGCTCCAGCCCCGAACGAGGCTCCCATATCTGCGCCTTTACCTTGCTGAACCAGAACCAGGCCAATTACACCGATTGCGGCCAACAGATAAATCACAAGTAGAATTTCGTACATGGTTCCACCTATGCTCCAGGTTGTTGAGCCGGCAGTGTTACTTCTCAGCCAGCGCAGCCCCCTTCGTTGGGAGCGGGTGAATACTAGCGAAAGCGCGGTGACGAAACAAGAGGAAATTGCAAAAAACCTTGATTTCGACGCCGTTTGCGCAATCTATGACCACCCGCTCGACGGTTATCAACAATTCGCCTTCACAGCCTCTGCGATTTCAAGCGCATAAGCGTGAACCTTGTCGGTATCCGGTCCCTCAACCATCACTCGAATCAAAGGTTCTGTCCCGGATTTACGTAACAGTACACGCCCTTGCTCGCCCAGCTTTTGCTCGACATTGGCTTTCGCTGCCAGCACCGGCTCGCTTTGTAACGGGTCAACCGTGCCACTAAAACGGACGTTCTCTAATACCTGAGGCAACAAGGTCATCCCGTCACTCAACGCTTTTAGATCCATGCCCGTGGCGGCAACACTGGCCAGGACCTGCAATGCCGCCACAATGCCGTCTCCGGTGGTGACTTTATCCAAGACAATCACATGGCCTGAATTTTCCGCACCAATTCGCCACCCTTTCTCTTGCAGCAGCTCCATCACATAACGGTCGCCCACTTTGGCGCGTGCAAACGGAATACCGAGAGACTGAAGTGCAAGCTCCATCCCCATGTTGGTCATCAATGTACCAACCACGCCGCCTTTTAATTCACCACGACGAAGGCTCTCGCGGGCGATAATATATGCAATCTGGTCGCCGTCGACTTTATTGCCAAGGTGATCCACCATGATGACGCGGTCTCCATCCCCGTCAAAAGCAATGCCTAAATCGGCTTTTTGCTCGAGGACGTGTTTTTGTAACGCACGGACGTCCGTGGCTCCCACCTCATCGTTAATATTGGTGCCGTTAGGGGCACAGCCAATGGTGGTCACCTCCGCACCCAGCTCACGAAATACCGAAGGCGCAATGTGATAGGTGGCACCATGGGCGCAATCGAGCACAATTTTTAACCCACTCAGGCTCAACGCGCTGGGGAAGGTGCCTTTACAGAATTCGATGTAACGCCCGGCCGCGTCGTTAATGCGGCTGGCTTTACCTAACTCCGCCGACTCGACACAAGTCAGTGTTTTTTCTAGCTCAGCTTCAATCGCTAACTCAACCTCATCAGCCAGTTTCGTGCCCTCGGAGGAGAAAAACTTAATCCCGTTATCGTAATGCGGGTTATGCGAGGCCGAAATCACAATCCCGGCTTCCGCGCGGAACGTTTGGGTTAAGTAAGCAATCGCAGGTGTCGGCATAGGGCCGGTAAAGGCCGCTTCCAATCCCGCCGCAGACAGCCCTGACTCGAGCGCCGACTCTAACATATAACCAGAAATACGCGTGTCTTTACCAATCAGTACCTTACGCGTGCCTTGTTGCGACAATACGCGACCTGCGGCCCAGCCAAGCTTTAGCATAAATTCCGGCGTAATGGGAAATTCGCCCACCTTGCCGCGCACACCATCGGTGCCAAAATACTTACGCTCTGTCATTATTTTTCTTCTCCTAGTTCATTTTTACGCGCGCTGTCATGGCGACCACCTTGAGCGCATCAGCGGTTTCTTTCACATCATGGACGCGAATGATCTGTGCGCCTTTCGCCGCGGCTAAGGTGGCACAGGCAAGGCTTCCGCCCAGAATATCCTGCGGCGTTTTATCTAACATTTTATAAATCATTGACTTGCGTGACATGCCTGCTAATACAGGTAATCCAAAGTCATGAAAAGCATCGAGGTCAGCAAGAAGCTGATAGTTATGCGCCAACGTCTTACCAAAACCAAAGCCAGGATCCAGAATGATATTCTGTCGATGGATCCCCGCCTCAGTGCAGGCGTCGATACGTGCCGCTAAAAACGTTTTCACCTCACCAACGACATCTTGGTAGTCAGGGGCCGCTTGCATTGTTCGTGGCTGTCCTTGCATGTGCATGATGCACACAGGCACTTGCAGATCCGCTGCCGCTTCCAACGCCCCAGGCGCTTGTAATGCGCGCACATCATTAATGAGATTGGCACCCGCATTGACTGCGGCACGCATGACGGCTGCTTTACTGGTATCAATTGAAATCCAACAATCAGATTGCTCACGAATCGCTTCAATGACGGGAACAACACGATCAATCTCGTCTTGCTCATCGACATCGGCCGCACCTGGTCGCGTCGACTCGCCACCAATATCGAGAATGGTGGCGCCGTCTGCGAGCATCTGCATCGCACGTTCGACCGCTTTATCACAGTGCTGAAATTGGCCGCCATCGGAAAAGGAATCTGGCGTGACGTTTAAGACCCCCATGATGACGGGGCGGGTCAGAGAGAGTGTGAGGTTATTGTGTGTTATTTGCATGCGTTTTTCCGAGCACGATCAAAAAAACCCCGACGTATCGGGGTTTGTATTCATGGGTATTTACGCTTCAGACTGGTTTTCTGAATCAAGCGGTTTTTGCTTTTTGTCGTCAGATGATTCGTCAGACGCGATCGCTTTCGAGGCATCCGGCTTGCTTGGAGTATCATCAGAAGATGACCCCCCATCGCCACCTTCCCAGCCAGCAGGCTCTCGTACATCACGGCGAGCCATCAAGTCATCGATCTGCGCCGCATCAATGGTTTCGTACTTCATCAAGGCATCTTTCATCGCGTGCATGATATCCAGGTTTTCTTCCAAGATTTGCTTGGCGCGATCGTAGTTGCGATCGATGATGCCACGGATCTCCGCGTCAATAAGTCGAGCCGTTTCATCGGAGATGTGCTTGGTCTGTGCCATAGAGCGGCCTAGGAAGACTTCACCTTCTTCTTCTGCATAAAGCAGTGGACCCAGCTTCTCTGAGAAGCCCCATTGCGTCACCATCTTGCGGGCAATATCGGTCGCGCGCTCGATGTCGTTCGATGCCCCTGTCGAGACTTTTTCCTTGCCGTAGATCAGCTCTTCTGCCAAACGGCCGCCGTACAGGCTCGAAATCATCGAGTCGAGATGCTGGCGCGACATGCTGATCCTGTCTTGCTCAGGCAAGTACATGGTCACACCCAATGCACGCCCACGCGGGATAATGGAGACCTTGTAAACCGGGTCATGTTCTGGCACCAAGCGACCAACAATGGCGTGACCCGCTTCGTGATACGCCGTTGACTCTTTGGTTTCTTCCGACATCACCATTGAACGGCGCTCTGCACCCATCATGATTTTGTCTTTCGCCAGTTCAAATTCGACCATCGACACTACACGCTTGTTACCACGCGCAGAGAACAATGCCGCTTCGTTAACCAGGTTAGCCAAGTCAGCGCCTGAGAAGCCTGGCGTACCACGCGCAATCAGTGAGGCATCGACATCATTACCGAGTGGCACTTTGCGCATATGCACTTTGAGAATATGCTCACGGCCACGCACATCTGGCAAGCTCACCACCACTTGACGGTCAAAACGACCAGGACGCAATAGCGCAGGGTCCAATACGTCTGGACGGTTGGTCGCCGCAATGACGATAACGCCTTCATTGCCCTCAAAGCCATCCATTTCGACCAACATCTGGTTCAAGGTCTGCTCACGCTCGTCGTGACCACCACCAAGCCCAGCGCCACGCTGACGACCGACGGCGTCGATTTCATCGATAAAGATGATACACGGCGAGGCTTTCTTTGCCTGTTCGAACATGTCACGGACACGTGATGCGCCCACACCCACGAACATTTCCACAAAGTCAGAGCCAGAAATGGTAAAGAACGGCACTTTCGCTTCGCCTGCAATGGCCTTCGCCAGCAAGGTTTTACCGGTACCTGGAGGGCCGACCATCAATACGCCGGTTGGGATTTTGCCGCCTAGTTTTTGGAAACGGCTTGGATCGCGCAGGTAATCCACCAGCTCTTTCACGTCTTCTTTCGCTTCATCGCAGCCTGCGACGTCAGTGAAGGTGGTCTTAACCTGCTCTTCACTCATCATTTTGGCTTTCGATTTACCAAACGACATGGCACCTTTGCCGCCACCGCCTTGCATCTGGCGCATGAAGAAAATCCATACCCCGATAAGCAGTAGCATTGGGAACCAAGAAATGAAGATCGATGCCAACATGCTTGGCTCTTCAGGTGGCGTCCCTTTCACGCGAACGTTTTTATTAAGCAAATCATCCAACAACTTTGGATCATTCATCACAGGCATAAAGGTGACATAGCGTGAGCCGTCACGTCGGGTGACACTCAGCTCACGATCGTCAAATTTTACTTCCTGTATTTGATCGTTGCCGATTTCGCGTACGAAAGAGGTATAGTCGACTTGACGACCGGCGCTGTCTCCTGGTCCAAAGCTTTGGAACACAGACATTAAGACAACGGCGATAACCAGCCACAGAATCAAGTTTTTTGCCATGTCACTCAAGGTGTTAGCCTCGCATAACTGAGATAGATAAATGTAAGGGTACTACAGTTTATAACCTGTAGCCACAATGTAGACTTCTCGCGACCTTGCACGGGATGAGTCGGGTTTTCGAATTTTGACCGCTGTAAACATTTTACGCACCTCGGCCAAATACTGATCAAAGCCTTCGCCCTGAAAAACTTTTACCACGAAGCTGCCTTTCGGCCCCAGCACTTCACGGCACATTTCTAATGCCAATTCGACCAAATACATCGCTTTGGGTTGATCGGCCGCCTGATTACCGCTCATGTTTGGCGCCATGTCAGACATCACCACATCAACTTGGTTGGGTTGAATGCGCTCGAGCAAGGTATCGAGTACCGCTTGTTCGCGAAAGTCCCCTTGCAGAAAGCTAACACCTGGCATGGAATCCATCGGTAAGATATCGCAAGCAATCACTTGCCCGTCGTCACCGACTTGTGTCGCGGCATATTGTGACCAACCTCCGGGGGCAGCGCCCAGATCCACTACCGTCATTCCCGGTTTCAAGATGCGATCTTTTTGCTGAATCTCTTCTAGCTTAAAAATCGCTCGAGACCGATACCCTTTCTTCTGCGCTTCATGAACGTATTTGTCGTCGAAGTGTTCTTTCAACCAGCGTCCTGAGCTGGCAGAGTGTTTTTTATTCGCCATGTTGTTCCTACTACGCCCACCCATCGCACCACATTCATATAAAATTCAGACAATTGTGTGCGTTAGCTTATTCTCAAAGACAGACTCACTCTCACCCAGCAGACCAAGTACTTGCCATCCGCCCACTTTCTAGTGTTTCAGTTTGTGGTGAGATGGCGTTAGAAWGGCATGTTTTCAACCCCTAGCAAATAGAAATCGAGCCAACATGAAACTCAGCACCAAACAAAAACAGTATCTCAAAGGACTGGCTCACCCCCTTAAGCCTGTCGTCTTAATGGGCGCCAATGGTTTAACTGAAGCCGTGGTCGCTGAAATTGAGCTTGCACTTGACCACCACGAGCTGATTAAAGTGAAAGTCGCTTCAGAAGACCGTGAGACCAAAAACCTGATTGTCGAGGCCATTCTTCGGGAAACCGGCGCCGAAAAAGTGCAGGTGATCGGTAAAACCTTGGTGATTTATCGCCAAAGCGAAGATCGCAAAATTGAATTACCACGCAAATAGTCACGTGCGTGATCAGTCTGTGCTATCGCATAACAAAAAGGCCGCATTGCGGCCTTTTTACTGTGTCAGCATCGGAGAAGGGTTACATTCAGTAACACTTTTCTATACGTAATCGACGCTATCGAGTTCGAACTCTTTGACGCCACCCGGGGTAGTGATGCTCACTTCTTCCCCTTCTTCTTTTCCAATCAGGCCACGGGCGATGGGAGAATTCACCGAAATTAAATTCGCTTTGATGTCGGCTTCATCATCACCCACGATCCGATAGGTCACTTCTTCGTCCGTATTCACGTCAATCAAGGTGACCGTCGCGCCAAAAATCACTTTGCCATTATTCGGCATTTTAGTGACATCAATCACCTGTGCCACCGACAGCTTGTACTCGATGTCACGGATTTGCGCCTCACAAATACCCTGCTCTTCACGAGCCGCATGATATTCTGCATTTTCTTTTAAGTCACCGAGTTCACGCGCCTCTGCAATGGCGTTGGAGATCTCAGGGCGACGCTTGATCAACTTGTCCAGCTCTTCTCGTAGCAGCTGCTCACCGCGTACGGTCATTGGCACTTTATCCATAAATGACATTACCTCTTTCAATCCACAGCAAAGGGATTTTGGCAAAACAAAGCCACGCCCAAATAAAATATCTGGGCGCGGCGGAATTCAACGCTTTTTTTAGATTGTAAACAAGAATTCGCGCAAAATCATCTCTTATCCGGCGATAGCGTGAGCCATCCATCTGCGATCCACTTTGCGGCTATCCACTTTATCATCAGCCCAACGAGTGGGTTGTCCGCCCCGAACCGCTTGTCTTCAAGGCTAGACAGGGTAGGATGGCATGCATGCGCAAATAAAAAGGCTTTTATCATGCTTTCCGCTCTTTTTCGCCATCTCGCTCTGATGACGATTTTCCTGGTGCCGTTTGCGTCGGCGTCGGCGGCGTCGTTAACGCTGGCACAACTGACACCGTTGCTGCCTAAAGGCAGCCAAGTCGCGCTATGGGTGAGTGATGCGGAGCAAAATCACCCCCAGATCAGTGAGCAAGCCGATGCGCTGCTGCCCCCAGCCAGTACACAAAAGCTTCTCACCGGACTCGCCGCTCGGCTTTATTTACCCAGCACCTTCCGTTTTTCCACCCGATTGGTGCAAAGTGGTGATGACATCGCCCTTATTTTTAATGGTGATCCGTTACTGACTCGAAAAGATATTCGTCAACTGCTGAGTCAATTACCCCGTCGCGGTCTCGATACCATTAATAATCTCTATCTGGATGGACACGCGTTTGCTGGTCGCACCCGTGCGCCTGGCTGGCCATGGGATATTTTAGCGGTCTGCTACAGTGCGCCTTCCACGGCAATCACCCTCAATCACAACTGCGTGCAAGGGGCGATTTATAGCCAGCCTGATAGCAGGTTGACACGCGTACATGTCCCTGACCATCAGCCCGTTTCAATAGAGAACCAAGCGCGAGCGATAAGCGAGGACGAACAAGCTACCCGCCATTGCGGGCTCGATCTCACCGCGACAGCAAAAAACACCTATTATTTTTCTGGTTGCCTCCCGCATCGGGCGCGTCCGCTGCCACTCAACTTTGCCGTACAAACGCCATCGATTTACGTCAAAGCCATTGTGGCCGATGAGCTCGCGCGCCTGAATGTGCGCGTGAAAGGCGATATTCGCGTGGCGCGGGCACCCAGTCAGTCACGCGAGCTGGCTCGTCACCAGTCAGCGCCCCTTACCTCCCTGCTCACCACGATGCTGCGCGACTCTGACAACCTCATTGCCGACAATCTTCTCAAAGCCTTGGGACGCCGCTACTTTCAGCAGCCTGGCTCGTATCGCAATGGCGTTGCAGCGGTGAAGGCGATATTACAGGAGGCTGGGATTGACCTATCACAGGCCGTGCTGGTCGATGGTTCAGGGCTGTCTCGTAATAACCGTCTCAGCGCCCGCCAACTGGCGCAGGTGATGCATTATATCACCACGCATCCGACACTGGGCATGACTCAAATGCTCCCCACTGCCGGCGTGGACGGTACCCTCAAGTATCGCCAGAGCATTCGTCATGCGCCCATAAAAGGACGTTTAAAGGCCAAAAGTGGCTCGCTGTATGGCAGCTTTAATTTAGCTGGGATGCTAGAAGATGATGCAGGAAAACAGCACATCGTAGTGCAACTTGTCAGTCATTATCATCCCGAGGAAGACGCGCAGCCGGAGAATGTTCCCTCGCCGATTACTCAGTTTGAGCGTGAGTTTTATATGGCGCTAATCCGCGGTCAGTTACGGCCGCCACTGGCCCAATCTCACTGAATAAAAAAAGCCCGCCAAGGTGGCGGGCTGATACGCGTTGACAGTCGTACCGTTATGATTTGGTCTGCACCCGTGCATGCAAAGATTGCACAGGGTTGACCTTGCTCATGTCCGCCGCTGTTAGCGCCATACACGTGGCGAAGGCGGCGTTCAGCGTAGTGGTGTAATTCACCTTGGCTGCGAGCGCGCCGCGACGCAAGACTTTTGAATCTTCAATCGCTTGGCGTCCTTCCGTGGTGTTGACAATGTAGCTGTACTCACCATTTTTGATGCGATCAAGAATGTGTGGTCGCCCTTCATGCACCTTGTTGACCAAACGCGGATTGATACCCGCCTCACCAAGGATCACCGCGGTGCCATGGGTCGCGTCGAGCTCAAAGCCAAGCTTGAGTAACTTCGCTGCTAAATCCACCACGCGCTGTTTGTCATTATTGCGCACCGATAACAAGGCCCGTCCGCCCTCGCTGTAGGCTTTACCGCAGGCGAGGTCTGCTTTTGCAAAGGCTTCGGCAAAGGTATCCCCCACGCCCATCACCTCACCGGTCGAACGCATTTCAGGGCCCAGCAATGGATCAACCCCTGGGAATTTGTTGAACGGTAGCACCACCTCTTTCACCGAGTAATAAGGCGGGATCACCTCTTTGACAAACCCTTGCTCAGCCAGGGAGCGGCCTGCCATGACGCGCGCAGCGATTTTCGCCAGAGGAACACCCGTCGCTTTAGAGACAAATGGCACCGTTCGAGCAGCGCGCGGGTTGACCTCGATGAGATAGATTTCATCATCCTTCACCGCAAATTGCGTATTGACCAATCCATTCACGCCTAGCTCCAACGCTAGCTTGCGCACCTGTTCACGCATGCGATCTTGGATATCGTCACTTAACGTATACGCGGGCAGCGAGCAGGCGGAGTCACCAGAGTGCACGCCAGCTTGCTCGATGTGCTCCATGATGCCGCCAATCACTGCCGTTTCACCATCGCACACCGCATCAATGTCCACTTCCGTCGCATCATCCAAGAAATGGTCCAGCAGCACGGGAGATTCGTGCGAGACACTCACTGCCTCATTAAAGTAGCGGCGCAGGTCGGTCTCATCATAGACAATTTCCATCGCCCGTCCGCCCAATACGTAAGACGGACGCACCACCAACGGATAACCAATTTCTTTGGCTTTCTCCACCGCTTGCTCCAGTGCAGTGACTGTCGCGTTGGCAGGTTGTTTGAGGCCAAGGCGCTGTACGGCATCTTGGAAACGCTCACGGTCTTCGGCACGGTCAATCGCATCTGGGCTGGTACCAATAATCGGCACACCCGCCGCTTCTAAGTCACGGGCCAGTTTAAGTGGCGTTTGCCCACCGTACTGAACAATCACGCCCTCTGGTTTTTCAACGTTCACTATCGCCAGCACATCTTCTAGGGTGATGGGTTCAAAGTACAAACGGTCAGAGGTGTCATAGTCGGTAGAAACGGTTTCTGGGTTACAGTTAACCATGATGGTTTCAAAACCGTCTTCACGCAGGGCCAATGACGCGTGGACACAGCAGTAATCAAACTCGATCCCTTGCCCAATTCGGTTTGGCCCACCGCCAATAACCATGATTTTCTTCTTATCTGTCGGCTGTGACTCACACTCTTCATCGTAGGTGGAATACATATAGGCCGTATCCGACGAGAACTCAGCAGCGCAGGTGTCGACACGCTTATAGACAGGATAAATCTGAAATTTGTCCCGCAGCTTGCGCACTTCGATTTCTGAAACGCCCAACAAGGCGGCCAAACGCGCATCGGAAAAGCCTTTACGCTTTAACTGACGCAATGCGGCTTTATTAAGCCCCGCAAAGCCCTGCTCACGCACTTGCTGCTCATGCTTGACGATGTCTTCGATTTGCACCAAGAACCAACGGTCGATATTGGTCAGGTTAAACACCCCATCAACCGACATCCCTGCGCGGAAAGCATCGGCAATATACCAAATCCGCTCTGCGCCTGGCTCTTTGAGTTCATGGCGGATTTCGGTTAATGCCGTATCGTCATCCAGGTTTACCCTCTCGTCAAAGCCCGCCGCACCGACTTCTAAGCCGCGCAGTGCTTTTTGCAATGATTCTTGCTGGTTACGTCCAATCGCCATCACCTCACCCACTGACTTCATCTGGGTGGTTAAGCGATCGTTGGCACCGGCAAATTTTTCAAAGTTAAAGCGTGGGATTTTAGTCACGACATAATCAATGGTCGGCTCGAACGACGCGGGCGTGGCGCCACCGGTGATATCGTTCATCAACTCGTCAAGGGTAAAGCCCACCGCCAACTTGGCTGCCACTTTGGCAATCGGGAAGCCGGTTGCTTTTGACGCGAGCGCCGAAGAGCGTGATACCCGCGGGTTCATCTCGATGATCACCATACGGCCATTTTTGGGGTTAATACCAAATTGTACGTTCGACCCGCCGGTCTCAACGCCAATTTCGCGCAGCACTGCCAAGGATGCGTTGCGCATTAATTGGTATTCTTTATCCGTCAGGGTTTGTGCTGGCGCAACCGTGATAGAGTCGCCCGTGTGGACCCCCATGGCGTCGAAGTTTTCAATCGAGCAGACAATGATGCAGTTGTCGTTTTTATCCCGCACCACTTCCATTTCGTACTCTTTCCAGCCAATGAGGGACTCATCGATAAGCAGCTCATTGGTGGGAGATAAATCGAGACCGCGCTCGCAAATATCTTTAAACTCTTCTTGGTTGTAGGCGATGCCCCCGCCAGTGCCGCCCATGGTAAAGGAGGGGCGGATAATACAAGGAAAGCCCACTTCGTCGAGCACCTTGTGCGCCTCATCCATGCTGTGGGCGATACCCGCGCGTGGACACTCCAAACCAATGCTTTGCATCGCCTCATCGAAGCGATGACGGTCTTCGGCTTTATCAATCGCATCAGCAGTAGCGCCAATCATTTCCACGCCAAATTCGGCCAACACGCCATGGCGTTCAAGATCCAGGGCGCAGTTCAAACCTGTCTGACCACCCATGGTTGGCAGTACGGCGTCAGGGCGTTCTTTTTCGATGATGTGTTTCACCACCTGCCACTGGATAGGTTCAATGTAAGTGGCATCGGCCATCTCTGGGTCGGTCATGATAGTGGCTGGGTTGGAGTTCACCAGAATGACACGATACCCCTCTTCGCGCAGGGCTTTACACGCTTGCGCCCCGGAGTAGTCAAATTCGCAGGCTTGGCCAATGATGATAGGGCCTGCGCCCAGGATAAGAATGCTTTTTATGTCTGTGCGTTTTGGCATGCTCAACGACTCCAATTAGGCGCGATGTTGTTTGATAAGATCGATAAAATGATCAAAAAGTGGCGCGGCATCATGCGGCCCCGGACTTGCCTCGGGGTGCCCTTGGAAGCTAAATGCGGGCTTATCAGTGCGATGAATACCTTGCAAACTTCCATCAAATAGAGACACATGGGTGGCTCTTAATGTGTCTGGCAGACTGTCTTTATCGGCGGCAAAGCCATGGTTCTGGCTGGTGATCATCACCACGCCACGGTCTAGGTCTTTCACCGGATGGTTAGCGCCATGGTGGCCAAATTTCATTTTCACTGTCTTCGCGCCGCTCGCCAGCGCCAATATCTGATGGCCCAAGCAAATACCAAAGACAGGCACGCCTGCTTCTAAAAACGCTTGTGTAGCCTCAATCGCGTAATCACATGGCGCAGGATCGCCGGGGCCATTGGATAAGAAGACACCATCGGGGTTCATCGCCAACACCTCATCAGCCGGTGTCGTCGCCGGCACTACAGTCAAGCGACAGCCTCGGTCAACCAACATGCGCAAGATATTGCGTTTGGCTCCAAAGTCATAGGCGACCACGTGATAGGGCAGCTCACCTTCTACGGCAGCCTCGGGCAAGCCTTGATGAAGCTGCCAAGAGCCTTGCGTCCAGCGGTAACTTTCTTTGGTGGTCACTTCTTTGGCGAGATCCATTCCCTTTAAGCCAGGAAAGTCCTGCGCCTTCGCCAGCGCCAATGCCTCATCTACACTATCGCCGGCCACAATACAGCCGTTCTGCGCGCCCTTTTCTCGCAATAATCGCGTGAGTTTGCGCGTATCAATATCGGCAATGCCGAGAATGTTGTGATGTTTGAGGTAATCAGAAAGGGACTGTTGATTGCGGAAGTTGCTGGCTAACAGGGGGAGATCACGAATGACGAGGCCTTGGGCGTGGACTTGGCTAGATTCTTCGTCTTCGGTGTTGGTGCCGGTGTTGCCAATGTGGGGATAGGTGAGTGTCACGATCTGACGGGAATAAGAGGGGTCGGTGAGTATTTCTTGATACCCCGTCATCGAGGTATTGAAAACCACTTCTCCCACCGCGGTGCCATCAGCGCCGATCGGGGTACCGTGGAACACTGTCCCATCTTCTAGGACTAAGAGCGCAGACTTGCTCAAGACAACCTCCAGTTATATAGAAATGCACTTTTTACGACTAACGTTGCATTCACGTATTCCATCTAAGATCAAAACCCGCGTCAAGCTGAATTTTGACAAATTGCGCGCATTCTAGGGACGAGGCGGCTAGCTGTCAATCAAAGCACAGTATTTTTCTTTATTTTATTAGTCACTCACTAACAAAGCGCCATCAAAGCACCATAAAAACAAACCTAAACCGCGATTTACGGACAAAAAACACCCAAATCGAGCACTGAGATTCTTTTATTGCTCGTGTTTTCTCTCTTTAAAATGAAATCAAACTCGCAAACGTTTACCTTGCATGACTAAATGCTGATGAAGGCGACTTTGTCACTTAAAGTTCACGGAAGGCGCATAAAGAATAAGAAATAAGGAAATGGAAAGAAAACAGGGCRAAGCAAACAAGAGGGGATAAAAAAACATCGCGCCGAAGCGCGATGAATAATTATTTAAGATTGAGGACATCTTGCATTGTGTATAAACCGCGTTGATGCTGATTGAGCCATACCGCGGCACGTACCGCCCCTTTAGCAAAGGTATTACGATTAGAGGCCTTGTGTGTGATTTCGACACGCTCGCCAATATCGGCAAACATCGCTGTGTGTTCGCCGACAATGTCCCCAGCTCGAATGGTCGCGAAGCCAATTTCGTCTTTACTCCGCTCGCCAGTAATCCCCTCACGGGCATAAACCGCCACGTCACTAAGCTGGTTCCCCATCGCCCCCGCGATCGCTTCACCCATACCGAGTGCGGTACCTGATGGTGCGTCCACTTTATGGCGATGGTGCGCTTCAACAATTTCAATGTCGCACTCGTCTCCCATCACTTTCGCCGCCTGCTCAAGCAACTTGAAGACAAGGTTCACACCCACACTGTAGTTGGGCGCCATCACCATCGCTGTCGAGGATGCCGCCTCTTCAATGGTTTTTTTTTGCGCCTCATCAAAGCCGGTGGTACCGATAACCAGTTGCTTACCGACCTCTTGGCACAGCGTTAAATTGGCCAAGGTTGCAGCGGGAGCGGTAAAATCAATCACCACGTCAAAGTCGTCACTGACTTTGCGCAAATCGTCCACCACATTCACGCCCAAGCGGCCGATCCCTGCCAGCTCGCCTGCATCGGTGCCGACTAAGCTAGATTCCGGCCTTTCGCTCGCCGCCCCTAACACGGCACCTGGATACTGTGAAACCGCTTGGATAAGGTTGCGCCCCATGCGCCCAGCCGCACCGGCTATGGCAATACGTACCATGATTTTCCCCTTTGTCACTTTGCCAGTTCACTGGCTCCTTCTCGGTAACCCACCACTCTAGCGCGTTCCTTGGCACTTGTATATTGGCGAAAAAAAGGGAAGCACTTGCTCCCCTCATCGTCTTGCTCATCACCCTAAGTGACTTCACGAATTTGTAGCTCTTTAGGCACTTCAAAAAACATGTTTTCTTCACGCCCAGCAAGGTTATCAACATGGGTCGCACCCAGCTGCTTGATACGCTCGATAATTTGATCCACTAGCTCTTCTGGTGCCGACGCACCGGCCGTGATCCCCACCGTATGCTTGCCTTCAAACCAAGCCGGATCAATATCTTCTGCCGTGTCAGTTAAATAACCTGGCGTTCCCAGCTTTTCGGATAACTCACGCAGACGGTTTGAGTTAGAGCTATTTTTTGAGCCGACAACCACCATCACGTCACAGCTTTGCGCTAAATCGCGCACCGCATCTTGGCGGTTCTGGGTGGCGTAACAAATGTCGTCTTTGCGTGGTCCTTGGATGTTAGGAAACACCTTACGCAGAGTATCAATCACATCCGCGGTTTCGTCGACCGACAGGGTGGTTTGACTGACATAATGCAGGTTATCCGGATCGCTCACCTCCAAGGTATACACATCCTCTGGGGTTTCGACCAAATACATCCCACCGGTTTCACTGGCGTATTGTCCCATGGTGCCTTCCACTTCAGGGTGGCCGGCATGGCCTATCAGTACCACTTCCATGTTCTTACGGCTGGCACGCGCGACTTCCATATGCACCTTGGTCACTAGCGGGCAGGTCGCATCAAACACGGTTAACTGACGCGACTTGGCCTCATTGCGCACGGCCTGAGACACGCCGTGGGCGGAGAAAATCACAATACTGTCATCAGGCACTTCGCTGATCTGCTCAACAAAAATCGCCCCACGCTGCTTTAAGCCTTCCACCACAAAACGGTTATGCACCACTTCATGACGGACATAAATGGGAGGCTGATAGATTTCTAGCGCGCGCTCAACAATACTGATGGCACGGTCAACCCCTGCGCAAAAACCACGGGGATTGGCAAGTAAGATCTTCATGTGTCCGCCTTTATTGCACACTTATAATTTCAACATAAAAAATGACGGTTTTCCCAGCCAGCGGGTGGTTAAAATCAACCGTGACGGAATCGCCCGTCACTGCCGTCACAATCCCCGGGATCTCCTGTCCTTGCGGCCCACTAAAGGCAATGATCGCCCCTTCTTCTGCAGGCGTTTCTCCACCAAAGTGACGGCGATCCATGTGATGGATGTTATCCGGGTTAGGTTGGCCGAATGCATCCTCTGGTGCCAAGGTGAAGCTGCTCGACTCCCCTTCTTTTAAGCCAAGAAGGCAAGTTTCAAAGTTTTCCGTCAAACTCCCGTCGCCCATTACCAGCTTCGCCGGTTTACCCGCATTGTGGGTGGTATCGGCGACCGAGCCATCTTCAAGTTTGATGGTAAAGTGCATAATGACTTCGCTAGACGCTGTGATTGCTGTCATGATTCATCCTTTTAGAACGTCGCGGTAACGGGGATAGATACGCATCACTCATGTTTGGTCGATGACTGGCCTTGACGAAAACTATCCAAAATAATCAACGCCGCGCCCACGCAAATCGCCGAATCGGCGAGATTAAACGCTGGCCAGTGCGACTGACCGAGATAGAAATCTAGAAAGTCAATCACATAGCCATGCACAAGACGATCAAACAGATTACCCAGGGCCCCGCCAATGATCATTGCATAAGCAATATTGATCATGCGTTTATCGGCCGGGGTATGCCGCATCCAATACGCCAATAACCCGCTCACCCCCAGTGCAATAACACTGAAAAGCCAACGTTGCCAGCCACCCGCATCACTTAAAAAACTGAACGCCGCGCCATGATTGTGCACGTACGTCAGGTTAAAGAAWGGCAATACTTCAATCCGATTCGCAAACCCGTATTCCATGGTTTGCATCACCAGCCACTTGCTGCCGATATCAAGTGCAAAGACCAGTGGCGCCAGCCAAAGCCAGCGCCATCCTGATTGTGAGAGGGAAAGAGTCTGCATCACACAAATTGGCGAGTTTCGCCTTCTCCTGCAATATTGGTCACGCATCGGCCACAGATCTCTTCATGACCTGCAATGGTGCCGACATCAGCAACGTGGTGCCAACAGCGCTCACACTTGGCCGCGCTTGATGCCGCCACTTCTACGGCCAATCCGTCGAGTTCCGTCTGCGTGGCAGACGCTGGCGCGTCACCGGCGACCACAGTTGCTTTCGAGGTCAGCAATACAAAGCGAAGCTCATCACCCATCAAGCGCAGCTTCTCGGCAAAATCAGCGGGAGCATAGAGGGTGACTTCCGCTTCTAATGAGCCACCAATGACTTTTTCATTCCGCGCTTGCTCAAGGGTTTTGTTCACTGCATCACGCACATCAAGCAGTTTCGCCCAGAAAGCCTGATTCAGCACAGCCTGCTGTTCTAGGTCAAACAAGCCGTCATACCAGACTTCGGTGAACACAAACGGGTTACGCTCACCCGGCATTTCATTCCAGATCTCATCGGCGGTAAATGACATAATCGGTGCCATCCAGCGTACCAGTGCTTCTACGATGTGGAACAGCGCCGTTTGACAACTGCGGTGCGCGTGGCTGCCTGCTTTGGCGGTGTACTGACGATCCTTGATGATATCGAGGTAGAACGAGCCCATCTCAATCGAGCAGAACTGCATTAAGCGCTGGGTTACTTGGTGGAAGTTACACGCATCATACGCGGCAGTGATCTCTTGTTGCGCTTCGAGGGCGCGGCTCACTGCCCAGCGATCGACCGCCACCAAATCGTCTGGTGCAACCAAGTCAGTTTTAGGATCAAAACCGTGTAGGTTAGCGAGCAAGAAGCGCGAGGTATTACGGATACGACGATAAGCATCAGCACTGCGCTTGAGAATTTCATCCGACACACTGATCTCACCCGTGTAATCGGTTGATGCCACCCACAAACGAAGAATGTCAGCGCCCAGCTTGTTCATCACATCTTGCGGCATGATGGTGTTACCCAGCGACTTCGACATTTTGCGACCGTTACCATCAACGGTGAAGCCATGCGTCAGTACGCGGTGGTAAGGCGCTTGGCCTTTAATTGCCACTGACGTCATCAGCGATGACTGGAACCAGCCGCGGTGTTGATCCGAGCCTTCCAAGTACATATCGGCTTCTTGACCGTTAAACTCATCACGCTGATTGACCACGGCATAGTGCGTCGCACCAGAATCAAACCACACATCTAGGGTATCCAAAACTTTCTCATACTGGTCAGCGTCATCGCCTAGCAGTTCGTTTAGATCGAGATCCCACCACGCTTGAATACCGGCTTTTTCTACACGCTGAGCCACCTTCTCAATCAGGTTGAGCGTATCCGGGTGTAGCTCGGAGGTTTCTTTATGCACGAACAGGGCAATGGGTACGCCCCAAGTGCGCTGGCGCGAAATACACCAGTCTGGACGCCCTTCTACCATCGACTCAATGCGGCTTTGTCCCCAGTCCGGGATCCACTCAACGTTCTTGATCTCTTGCAACGCTTTGTCACGCAGACCTGCTTTGTCCATGGCAATAAACCATTGCGGCGTCGCGCGGAAAATAATCGGTGTTTTGTGGCGCCAGCAATGCGGATAGCTGTGCTCATACGCGTGATGATGCAGCAACGCCCCGTGCGTTTTCAGCGCTTCAATCACATTATCGTTGGCTTTGAACACGTGTTGACCAGCAAACAGTGGCGTATCCGGCAGATAAACACCATTGCTGCCAACCGGGTTAGCGACTTCGAGATCGTATTTTTGTCCTACCACAAAGTCTTCTTGACCATGACCCGGCGCCGTGTGAACCACACCCGTACCAGACTCGGTGGTAACATGATCACCCAGGATCACTGGCACATCAAAATCGTAAAAAGGATGCTGCACACGTTGCAGCTCTAGCGCTTCACCTTTACAAAAACCAAGGTTGTGATAGTGCTCAATGCCCGCGCGATCCATCACATCTTTTGCCAGCTCTGCGGCAAGGATCAAGCGCTGTGGCTGGTCACCTTCGACTTGGACTAAGACATATTCCAAGTCCGCCGCGACCGCGACCGCACGGTTAGCCGGCAAGGTCCAAGGGGTGGTGGTCCAGATCACCGCTGACACTGGGCCTTCACCTTGGTGATCGCCTGCTAGGGTAAATACGTTAACCAATGCTTGCTCATCCACCGCGCGGAAAGTCACGTCAATCGACGGTGATGTCTTATCTTGGTACTCAACTTCGGCTTCCGCGAGCGCTGAGCCACAGTCTGTACACCAGTGCACAGGCTTGAAGCCTTTGTGTAGATGGCCATTACCGGCAATTTTACCCAATGCACGGATAATATTGGCTTCGGTATTAAAATCCATGGTCAGGTAAGGCTTATCCCACTCACCTAACACGCCAAGGCGTTTAAAGTCCGCTTTTTGGCCTTCCACTTGTTTGGCGGCATATTCACGGCACTTTTCACGGAACTCGGCGGTAGAAACTTTCTGACCTGGCTTGCCAACTTTTTTCTCTACCATCAACTCGATAGGCAGACCGTGGCAGTCCCAGCCAGGGACGTACGGTGCGTCATAGTCCGCCAGCGTTTTCGATTTAATAATAATGTCTTTGAGAATTTTATTAACAGAGTGACCAATATGAATGTTGCCGTTCGCGTACGGAGGACCGTCGTGCAAAATAAATGTTTTTTTGCCTTTCTTCGCTTGACGGATTGCACCGTAAAGATCTTCATCGTACCAACGCTTGAGCATATCAGGCTCACGCTTAGCAAGATTACCTCGCATCGGAAACGCGGTTTCCGGCAGGTTTAAGGTATCTTTGTAGTCACTCATTGATTATTGATTCCGTATGGAGGTTACACTCTAGACATTATTGGCATCAGCCAGCCACGCACGCGCGGCTGATGCATCTCGTTGAATTTGCATTTTTAACGCGTCTACTGACGCAAATTTGGTCTCGTCACGCAACTTATGTAACAAGCTCACTTCAAGCTGTTTGCCATATAAGTCGAGCGTGTGATCAAAAAGGTGTACTTCGAGTTGCTGGTGCGTGCCGTTGACCGTCGGGCGATGTCCTACATTTGCCACTCCAGGTAATGATTGCCCGTCGATGGCCACCGTTACCGCATAAACACCAGACACAGGTGAAACGCGACGTTTAAGCAACACATTCGCCGTAGGAAAACCAATCGTTCGCCCCAGCTTGCGCCCGTGGGCAACCCGGCCACAAATACTATAAGGACGCCCCAGCATATCGGCCGCAGCTTTCATTTCACCCGCGGAAAGCGCATCACGAATCGCGGTGCTACTCACGCGACGATCACTGACACAAAAGCTTTCAGTGCTGACAACCGCAAAGTCATGCTCTTGTCCGGCTTGCGCTAAACGGGAAAAATCGCCCGCTCGCTTCAGGCCAAAGCGAAAGTCGTCACCCACAACCAGAAACTTAACACCCAATTGATTGACCAACAAGCGGTCCACAAAGGCATCAGGACTCATGGCGGCGAAGGCCGGGGTAAAACTGACGCACAACAACCTATCGACGCCCAGTTTGGCAAGCTGGGTGTATTTATCCCGCAATCGCGATAATCGCGCAGGCGCTTGCTCACCAAGAAATAACTCGAGCGGTTGCGGCTCGAACAGCATCACAGTCGCAGGCAAGTCAAGGGCTCTGGCCTTCTCAACCACTTGACGCAAAACAGCCTGGTGACCTAGGTGGACACCATCGAAATTCCCGATGGTCAGTACACAGCCTCGGTGTTGCGCCCGGATGTTGTGGATGCCTCGAATTAATTCCATCGCCTGCTGACTATTTGAACTATTAAAACTGGCGGATTATATACTAGTCAGCGCCGGCAATCAGCCCTGGATTGATAATCCGCGCTTTCTATCATCCACGGTGTCGAATATCACTCAACCGCACACCGACCAACAAGGCGGTGATAAGATAAAGCGCACCGCCCCCCACAATAAGCCCGCCTAACGTTACGCTTCGCGATAGCAAGGACATAGACACCCATTGAGACAACGCAGGCATCACCAGGTACAACCCGCCGATCATCACGCTCACCGCCAACACGAGTTTGCTAATAAAGCCGAGGGTCGCCCGCGATAACTGATAAATACCTTGTCGGTGTAATCCTTGATAGAGCAGGCCGGCGTTAATCAACGCAGAAAGTGCGGTCGCCATGGCCAGCCCGACATAACTAAACAAGTAAGCAAAAATGGCGTTAAAAACCATGTTACTCACCATGGCAATGACCCCGTACTTAACAGGCGTTTTAGTATCTTGGCGGGCGTAGTAGCCAGGCGCAAGGACCTTAATCACCATAAAGTTGACCAAACCACACGCATAGGCCATCAAGGATAAACTCGCCGCCTCTACGTCGGGGACACCAAATTCACCCCGCATAAAGAGCACCATCAACATCGGTTTGGCCAGCACGATCAACCCTGCCATCGCTGGGATCCCAAGGAGCAACACCATACGCACCCCCCAGTCCATGGTGGCGGAAAATTGCTGAGGCGATTGATCCACATGCTTTTTCGATAACGCAGGGAGAATAACGGTGGCGATGGCGATGCCAAACAAACCGAGCGGAAACTCAAGCAAGCGATCAGAGTAATACAGCCAACTGATCGATCCTGTCATCAAGAAACTGGCGATAAAGGTATCGAATAATAGGTTAATTTGGCTCACCGAGACCCCGAAAAGCGCCGGAATCATTAGCTGACGTATTTTCACTACCCCAGGATGACGCCATCCCCATTTAGGTTTGACCAACATGCCTTCTTGAGCGAGAAAAGGCAGTTGAAATAAAAGCTGAACCGCCCCCCCAACAAAGACACCAATCGCCAGTCCAATTTCAGGTTGGGCAAGATGCGGGGAGAGCCCTATCGCCGCCGCGATAATCGCGATATTCAAAAAAACAGGGGTAAAGCTCGACACAGCAAACTTGTTTAGCGTGTTGAGTATTGCCCCGGATAAAGCCACAAAGGTAATAAACCACAAATAAGGGAAGGTAATTTTGAGCATCAAGCTGGCAAGCTCGAATTTAGCCCCATCAGGTCGCCCTTCTAACCAATCAACAAACCAACCGGTCCCAAATAACGCCGCTAACACTGGCGAGCCAACCACCCCGAGCAAGGTGACAAGGGTGACCAAGCCACCCAAGGTGCCCACCACATTCGCCACCAGCTCACGCGATTGTGCGCGCGTGTCATCTTCTTTGTCGAGCGCTTGATATTCGGTTAATACGGGCACAAACGCTTGTGAGAAGGCCCCTTCCGCGAACAAACGGCGCAGAAAATTCGGAATTTTGTTGGCGAAAAAGAACACATCGGCGGCCGCTCCTGCCCCCATCAAATTCGCGATCACCACATCACGAACCAACCCTAAAACACGGGACACCAAAGTCATGGTGCTCACGATGAGCCCAGAGCGTAAAAGTCGCTTACTCACGGTTACCTCTTGAAAACACGTGCCCAATGCGCGTCACTGTCGCGCCTTTATTGTTTCTTTCCGCTGTCGCGCCATCGCTGACATCGATAAGAAATGGAAATATAGGTGACGTCGGGGCTGAAATGCTGATAGAATCAGCCGCCATATTAACTGTGATAACCCCGCAGCGCCAACACATCGTTGGAGCGGCGGATCTTTGCACAAATGAATTGACAATAGAGGTAAAAAGAGGCATAGTCCTCCGCCTTGAAATGTCACCGAACAAAAAGATTTGGGAGTTAGACCCTTGGCGAATATCAAATCTGCTAAGAAGCGTGCGATCCAGTCTGAGAAGCGTCGCCAGCACAACGCAAGCCGTCGCTCTATGATGCGCACCTATATGAAGAAAACTGCTTCAGCTATCGCTGCAGGCGACAAAGAAGCAGCAACCGCTGCTTTTGCACAAGTTCAGCCTATTCTTGATCGTTCAGCCACCAAAGGCCTGATCCACAAGAACAAAGCCGCTCGTTACAAAGCAGCATTTGCAGCACAAATTAAAGCGCTGTAATCTTGCTCTTTGCAAAGAGATAAAAAAAACCGGCCTCGGCCGGTTTTTTTATGGCTTAAGGATTGGGTGAATCCACGGTTTCCTTACAATACAGATCATGTAGTAACTGGATAACCGCCTCGACTTCATCACTTTTTAGCGAGTAATACACGGTTTGCGCTTCTTTACGCGTGGCCACCAGGCCATCTTTACGAAGCCAAGCAAGGTGTTGAGACAGCGCCGACTGGCTTAGAGGCACGCGATCTACGAGCTGCCCCACCGACAACTCTCCTTGCAATAAATAACACAGAATGAATAGGCGTTTCTCGTTAGCCATGGCCTTGAGCAAGTTTACCGCCTTCGGCCCATTCTGCTGCATACGGGCTAAATCCATTCAACTTCCATCATTGATTAATACTCATTGCCGTGAGTCTAGCACGATCTTTATGTCAGCTTGTAACTAAACAAATAAGCGACTGTAATCTGCCTCACAAATCCGCTTGACCGCTGGGTGCTGGATCATCCGCTCAGCGAATATCACATAGTATTCTTCTTTAACCGCGCTCAGCTCAACAATTTGCACCGCCTGTCCCAACCGGGTCACTTCTTCAGCATACGTGGTGGGCGCAATGAATAGTGCCTGATGACTAATGCCAAAAGCTTTCATCAGTGCAGAGTCATCAAACTCACCCAGTATATTGGGTACTATCCCTTGTTGATCAAACCATTGGGTGAGTTTTCGCCCCATGGCGGTAGCTTTACTCGGCATCAATATCTTTTGCGTAGCCAGACGGATAGGTAACGGCACATCGGGGGGCTCAGCAGGATTAGAGGAATACAAACTCATGCTACTCTCACCAAGCTTGACGCTAAATAACCCGGCCTGTTGCGTGGAATCGACTGGGCAGTCGGACAGGATCATATCCAATTTATGCTGAGAGAGCTGTTSGAGTAGCATCTCGTGCGTCGATTCAAAACAACGTAGGTGGATGGCATTATCGTTCGGGATAGCATGAAGCAAGATTTGACTGATCAAACGCTTAGATAAGGCATCAGCCACCCCTACATCAAATAAGATGTTTTCTTGTTGGCTATAGTTAACAATATCCAGCATCTCATAACTCAAGCCAAACATACGGTCCGCATATTGAAAAACGAGCTGACCCAGTTCGGTGGGCTCAACATAACGGCCATTGCGTTTAGTCAGCTTGCCATTTAAGCGCTGTTCCAGCGCTCGGATTTGCCCTGTCACGGTTTGTGGTGTTAAACAAAGTTTGTCCGCCCCTTGGGTGATAGAACCTTGCTTGCAGACCATCCAAAAATAGTAAAGGTGGTTGTAGTTTAGGTGAGCCATGCTGATTGATAAAAAAACGCCAGACGAGCAGCTTACGCTGCCCCTCTGGCGCCTTCAAGTTCCATGCACGTTTTAGTCTTTCACATCATCTTTATCGAGCGGCTTTCTCACCCGCTCTCCGGCTCGATGCTCTAACGCTCGCTCTGAAAAGCTCGACCCATTGTCGACATTGTCTTTGTCGTTTAATGAGGCTGTCATTGCTTTTCCATCTGCCACGCCCGCTAGGTAGGCTTGGCACACGTCGCTGTTATCCTTTTCTCCGTGGCAGTACATCTCTTGGTTCGCCGCCATGGCAGCGCCAGAGACGGCAACCAGGCTAGTAATCAATGCTAGTGTCGCCTTCTTCATACTCGTCTCCTCGTTCATCAGCAAGCGCGCTGGCTGGCGGCAATGCAAAGTGCAAAACCGCATAACCAATCACCGCGGCCAAGGTTGATCCTATCAAGATCCCCAGACGAGAGAGTGTGACGAACTCGCCATTCACACCGACAAAGGCCAGTGACGAGATAAAAATAGACATGGTAAAACCAATACCACAAAGCACTGACACCGCGAAGATGTGGGTGAAATTCACACGTGCTGGTAATTTGGCAATGCCTAGTTTCACCGCTGCCCAGCTAAAGCTAAAGATACCCAAAGGCTTACCAATCAGCAGACCTAGAGCGATACCTAGCGGCAACATTTCAGTTAAGTTGGCCAAAGAGACGCCATCCAAAGACACCCCGGCATTGGCAAAGGCGAAGATAGGCAGGATCAAATACGACACATAAGGATGGAGGGCGTGCTCCATTTTTTTCAACGGTGATGGGTCATCATCCGTTTTCCCCTTAAGTGGGATAGCAAAACCAAGCACCACACCGGCAAGGGTCGCGTGAACACCTGACTGCAGAACACTGAACCACAGCAGCAAGCCGACCACCACATAGGCAGTGATACTGGTGACTTTGCGCATATTCATCGCCACCAAGACCAAGGTAGCCGCAAATGCGCCCGCTAAAGCAACCACAGACAAATCACTGCTGTAGAACAGTGCAATGATCACTATTACGCCAAGATCGTCAATAATCGCTAACGCGAGCAAGAAGACCTTTAACGCCAAAGGGACACGATTACCCAGCAATGCCAACACACCCAACGCAAAGGCAATATCGGTCGCGGCCGGGATCGCCCACCCCGATACCGCGAGTGGATCGCCCCAGTTAAAGGCGAGGTAGACCAATGCGGGTGCAAGCATCCCCCCAATGGCGGCGACCGCCGGGAAGGTCGCTTTATCTTTCGAGTTTAAGGCACCTTGCACCAACTCACGCTTCACTTCCAAACCAATCAGCAGGAAAAAAATCACCATTAAGCCATCGTTGATCCAATGACCAACCGATAAACCGGCTATATAGGTATGAAGGGTGCCGTCATATAAGGGCTGTAGATCCGAGTTCGCTACGAACATCGCCAATACCGCCGCAATAATCAGCACAATACCTCCTGCGGATTCCATTTTCAGAAACTGACGAATGACATCAGTCATTTAAGCACTCCATACAAAAAAAGTGGATTTCCGTAGTCTAGTCAGCCAGACCACTTTTAGAAAAATCGTTTGTTCTGATAGTAAACATCGGGAAAACCGATATGAAAACTAACTTACCATTGATTTATTCGCAGTCTAATCTTTTTTTACCTTGTTACCCGCCCTGCTTCTAGCATAGTGCCATCGAGCGCGCGCCTGTTACATTTTTTACGCGGATTTTTTTACGGCACCGAACGGGCACAAATAATACTTAAAATCAGCAAGCTAACTGACGCGAATTCCACTGATAACCTCGTCCAGATCGGATTTTCAAACCACTGCAGTATTTGTGTCATATTTCTGAAATATTACCTTCTTACTATCGCCGCAGATTTTTGCTTTGACACTAAACTGACATCGAACTGTCACGGAGATATCTTATGACTCCCCATGCTACAGCGGTAGAGGCAACCCAGAGCTCCTCAAATTGGTTCCGTTGGACCAAGCTTGCCGTCATGCTTTACCTCCTACTGGTGGCCGTTGCCATGGTAGGAAGCGGCTTTAAATGGGCCGTCGGCGACGAAGCTAAGACGCTCTTTGCGTTTGCCTCTCATCCCGTAGCTAGCTTAATGATTGGTATTGTTGCTACCGCATTGATCCAATCGTCAAGTACAGTCACCTCAATTATAGTGGGCTTAGTCGCGGGTGGCCTCCCCGTTGAAGCGGCCATTCCGATGGTCATGGGGGCGAACGTAGGCACCTCGGTGACCAACACTATCGTCAGCCTTGGTCATGCCCGCTGTAAGGTGGAGTTCAGTCGCGCATTTAGCTGCGCCACCGTTCATGATTTCTTCAACCTGTTCGCCGTTGCTATCTTCCTGCCATTAGAGATGGCGTTCGGTTTGCTGAACAAGATTTCCGAGTGGTTGGTTTCACCGCTGACGCAAGCCAGTGACATGAGCATTAAAGGGTTGAACTTTGTTAAGCCGCTGACAAAACCCGTGGTTAACGCGGTGCAATCACCGCTTGAAGCCGCCCTGCCTGGTAACATTGGTGGCGCTATCATGATTGTCATGGGGATTGCTGCCATCGTGATTGCGATTACCATCATGGGCAAAGTGATGAAAAAGCTGATGGTCGGTCGTGCCAAAGACATGCTGAAAAACGCGATTGGTCGTGGTCCACTGCACGGTATTTTCTCAGGCTCTGTGGTCACTGTTTTGGTGCAGTCTTCATCGACAACCACCAGTTTAATGGTGCCGCTGGTCGGCTCAGGGGTGCTGAAAGTCCGTGACATCTACCCCTTCACCTTAGGGGCCAACATTGGGACTTGTATTACTGCCCTACTCGCCGCCACGGCGGTTACCGGTGAGTTCGCGGTCTTTGCCCTCCAAATCGCGTTAGTGCACTTAAGCTTCAACATCTTGGCGACGGCACTTATCTTCGGTATTCCGTTCTTGCGTGAATTGCCGCTCAAAGGGGCCGACTGGTTAGGCCAATTAGCAGCCAAATCAAAAGCGGCGGTACTGGCTTACATCGGCCTCGTCTTTGTGATTGTGCCAGGAAGCATTGTGCTGTTGTCACAGTGATGGGTTGACCTCCCGCCCAAGCACAAACAAACCACCGCCCGTGCGGTGGTTTTTTATTGGAGATAAAACGTTAGGTCGCGATATAGCRCGTGAATCCGATACGACGTGGCTAAATGGCGATCGGTGCTTTAATCGTTGGGTGCGGCTCGTACCCTTCAATCTCAAAATCATCAATTTGATAATCGAAAATAGACGCCGGTTTACGCTTGATCACCAAGCGAGGCAGCGCACGTGGTTCACGTTTAAGTTGCTCGTAAACAATCTCGTCGGTTAAATGGTTGTGATAAAGATGCACGTCACCAAAGGTATGGACAAAATCACCCACCGCTAAATCGCATTGTTGCGCAATCATGTGAGTGAAAAGCGCATAGCTGGCAATGTTAAACGGCACTCCCAAGAAGTAATCGGCGCTGCGCTGATATAACTGGCAGGAAAGCTTGCCATCGGCCACATAGAACTGGAACAAACAATGACAAGGCGCTAAGGCCATCTTGCCTTGTTCGGCGTTCTCTGTTGGGCTTATCGACTCATCAGGCAAGTCAGCAGGGTTCCAAGCGGTAATGATATGACGACGTRAATTAGGTTTCGTTTTAATTTGCTCGATCAGTTGTTCGATTTGATCCACGGTCGAGCCATCAGGACACGCCCAAGACCGCCACTGCGCACCATACACAGGCCCCAGATCACCGCTTTCGGTTGCCCACTCATCCCAGATACGCACTTTATTATCTTGCAAATACTGCACGTTAGTATCGCCGTTAAGAAACCATAAAAGCTCGTGGATAATGGCGCGCGTGTAGAGTTTCTTGGTAGTCAGTAGCGGAAAACCAGCAGCAAGATCAAAGCGCAACTGTCGACCAAACACAGATCGTGTTCCCACGCCGGTGCGGTCCCCTCTATCCGTCCCGTTATCGAGAATATCCTGCATCAAAGCCTGATACTGCTTCATAGTGTTTCCTATCATTGGCCAAACGAACAAAAGGCACCGCTGAGGTGCCTTGGTGGTTTACTTACTATAACCGATTCGCGTTATTCGGTCACTTGGCGGTTTGACGCTGGTACGCCCATCCGATCATCACAGCCCCCGCTATAATCATAGGTAATGACAACAGTTGCCCCATACTGAGAATGCCGGCAAATAAGCCTAGGTGCGCATCAGGCTCACGGAAATACTCCACAATAAAGCGGAACGTCCCGTAGCCTGTCAAGAAAAGCCCTGATACTGCGCCCATCGGGCGCGGCTTTTTGATATAAAGGTTGAGAATGATAAACAGGGCGACACCTTCTAGCGCAAACTCATAAAGCTGTGAGGGATGCCGCGGCCAAGGGCCACCACTTGGGAATACCATCGCCCATGGGACATCGGTCACCCGTCCCCAAAGTTCACCATTGATAAAATTCCCTAGGCGACCTGCGCCCAGTCCAAACGGCACCAAGGGAGCGATAAAATCGGCGACGGTAAAAAAGTGACGCTGCGTTTTACGCGCGTACCACGCCATAGCGGTGATTACACCCAGCAAGCCCCCGTGGAAGGACATGCCACCTGTCCACACTTTGAATAAAAACAGCGGATCAGCAACAAATGCATCAAATTGATAAAATAGGACGTAGCCAATGCGTCCCCCGAGCACGACCCCCAAAAAGCCAGCAAAAAGCAGATCACTGACCTCTTCTTTACTCCAACCGCTATTCGGTTTGGCCGCCCGATGATTCGCAAGCCATAAGGCGAACACAAAGCCAAGCAAATACATTAAGCCGTACCAGCGCACGGCTAACGGACCCAGTTCAACTAAGATGGGGTCGATTGATGGAAAGATGATGTAGCCTTCGGCCATGAATGGGATCCTTTATTTCAACAACATGCTGACGCCGACGATAACAAGAAAGACGGCAAAAATACGTTTTATTTGTGCTGTGGGTAGCCTCACCGCCAGTTGAGCACCGACCCGTGTCATCCACACCGACGTTGACACGACGCCAAGTAACGCAGGCAAATACAAATATCCGACACTGAGCGCGGGCAAGGGTTCCGTTTGACGCCAGCCCAACCACACAAAACTCATCATGCCACCCAGCGCCAACACCGCGCCCCCCGCCGAGGCACTGCCGATGGCTTGGTGCATACTGACGCCGCGCCAATGCAGGTATGGGACAGTAAAAGAGCCGCCCCCAATGCCCGCTAAGCTGGAGAGTGTCCCGATCAGTGTGCCCGCAAAGGACAACCGCCACCAATGCGGTAAAGGGCGCGCGCGATAGGGACGCCGATTGAGCAACATTTGTAGCGCCATGGCAAGCACTATCACGCCAAACAGGCGAGGCAACCAGTCGTGTGGTAGCCGATCCGCCAGCCCAGCCCCCAAGATGCCGCCCAGCATCATACCAGGGACGAGCGCTTTAACCGCTTCAAGGTGAACATTCCCCAGACGAAAATGGCGCCACGCAGAGGCGCTTGAGGTCAGTACAATGGTGGCAAGTGAGGTGGCGAGCGCGATAGGCATCACCACAGTAGGGGCAATACCGAACACGGGAAGCAAGAAGGTCAGGGCGGGCACCACGACTAAGCCCCCACCAATACCCAGCAGGCCAGATAAGGTCCCCACACAGGCCCCCAACAGCATACACACCACAAACAGCAGCACGGTTAGGCTGGTGATCATCGCATTTGTCCGATTTTGACCAACGCCTCTAACCCTTGCGCAGCGAGAAAGGCCTCAGTAGCGGCGCGGATTTCGCTTGGGTGATCCAGCGTCAACATCTGATTGGCCTGCATGACCAAGCGCTCATGGGGTAAGCGGCTTAGCAAGTATTTAATTTTGGCCACATTGCGGGTGTTCATACTCAGTTGGTGGTACCCCAAGCCCACCAATAGTGAGGCCCCCACTGGATCGCCGGCTAGCTCACCACACACACTGACAGGTAATTGATGACGCGTTCCCACCGCGGCAATCGACGCTAATGCGTGTAATACCGAGGGATGCAAGGCATCAAAAATATCAGCCACGCGCGCATTGTTGCGATCAACGGCAAGGAGATATTGAGTGAGATCATTGGTGCCAACCGAGAGAAAATCCACATCTCGGGCAATGCTATCAAGCTGATATAAAATAGAAGGCACCTCAACCATGATCCCTAATAAAGGAATGTTGAGACTCTGCCCGGCGTGCTGGGCCTCTTGGCTGACCTCTTGATAAGCTCGGCTAATGAGCGCTTTTGCCTCCAGTAGCTCGTTACGTCCCGAGATCATGGGTAACAATAGCTTTAAATTATTGAGGCCGATACTGGCACGTAACATCGCACGTACCTGAATTAAAAAGATATCTGGATGATCGAGGGTAAAGCGGATCCCCCGCCAGCCTAAAAACGGATTGTCCTCTTCAACACTTAAATACGGTAATGGTTTATCGCCGCCAATATCCAAGGTGCGCATCACCACAGGTTTATCGGGATAACTGGCAAGAATCGCACGGTATTGTTTGACCTGCTCGTCTTCAGAGGGAAAACGGCGCTGCATTAGAAACGGGACTTCCGTACGAAAGAGCCCAACCCCATCAACCCCTTGATTGATCGCAATTTGGCTATCCGCGCTTAAGCCGGCATTCAAATGCACTTCAACACGTGTGCCATCCTGAGTTTGTCCCGGGGCCGCCAGTGCGGTCTCAAAGGTAGATTGCAGGCTCGCTTCTTCTTGCACCAGGTGCTGATATTCGTTGATCAATGCCTCAGCGGGCTCGATCATCAACATCCCTTTGTGGCCATCGAGGATCACGGTTTTTTGATGAAGCTTGGCGGGAGAAAAGCTGACGCCCATTACCGCCGGGATCCCCAACGCACGTGCCAAGATAGCCGCGTGTGAGTTCGCCGCCCCTTCTTCGGCGACCACACCCGTCAGTAATGCGCGGGGAATTGACGCTAACATGCCCGCCGTTAACTCTCGCGCCAACAGCACAATGGGCGTCGATACCGGTGGTGGACTCCCCGCCGGTGCGATTAAAAAGTAAAGCAGCCGCTGTCCTAACTCTTTCACATCGCCGGCACGGGCTTTTAGGTAAGGATCATCCATCGCGGCGAAACGGGCAGAAAAGGCTTCAACCGTTTGTCTTACCGCCCATGTGGCGGCATCCCCCTGCTGGATCCGCACCGTCATATCTTCACGCAGCATAGGATCGTTAAGCAGATGAACAAACAAATCAAAAATCGCCAGCGCGTCTTTTTGTAGCTCTTTATCAAAGCGTTTACGCAGACGACGAAACTCGGTACTGGCATCGTCAATCGCCGCATCCAGTCTATCGAGTTCAACTTGTGTATCTAGGTGGCAAGCGGGCGCCACCTCTTCAAGCCGCGGTTGAGAGTCATCACACCAAGCTTGTGCGATGCCAATGCCCGGCGACGCAGGCATTCCCTCCAGTAACACCGGTGACGGGGCTCCCTGCCAGCCACCTTGCGCATCGGCATGGGCAAACACCACCGCCAGCTGTGCGGCTAAGGTCACGAGAAAGGACTCTTCGCTCTCATCAAACTGGCGGGGTTGGTGTTGCTGCACCACCAGCACACCCAACACCTTTTTGCGATAAATGATGGGCGTGCCAAGAAAGGATTGAAACGCATCCTCGCCGGTAGAGGGGAAAGGTTTGAACGCAGGATGCTCACGCGCATACGCCAAATTTAAAGGCTCAGCGCGCTCACCTACCACACCGACCAACCCCTCGCCAAATGCCATCGACACTTGTGCACAAGGGTCGAGGCCTTGTGTTGCCATCAGCTCGAACTGTTGGTGTTCGGCATTGGCAAGATAAACGGAGCAGCACTCGGTACGCATCGCCACGCAAGTTTGTTGCACTAAAGTGTGTAACGCCTGCTCAAGATCTGAAGACGCCGCTACACTTTGCACAATATGTCGTAACTGCGTGAGCACCCGATTTCTCCTCTACACTTATCCTCGCTTATGTCGACGTCGAGGTTTGCGTTCTTTAAACGGCATCGCAAGTGGCGCAAACTCTTTCATCGCGCGCCGATACACCTCGCGCTTAAACGCCACCACTTGCCGCACTGGATACCAATAACTCACCCAGCGCCAACCATCAAATTCAGGCGTGCCTCCGCGCGAGACATTGACGCGTGACTCGTCACATTCAAGTTTTAGCAAAAACCACTTCTGCTTTTGCCCAATACACACGGGCTTAGAATCCCAGCGCACCAAGCGTTTGGGTAACTTATAGCGCAGCCAATGTCGACTGGTCCCTAAGATGCGTACATCTTTCTTGGTCAGACCTACCTCTTCGTACAACTCCCGGTACATCGCTTGTTCAGGGCTTTCCCCTTCATCGATGCCACCTTGTGGAAACTGCCACGAATGCTGACCATATCGACGAGCCCAGAGAACTTGACCGTGGCCGTTACAAATTACTATCCCCACATTGGGACGATAGCCATCGCCATCAATCACTGGACGACCTCAATGGTAAATCTCTACTGAACCTGATTTTTTCACAAAAAGCGGTAAAGGGTAAACAAACATTGTGGATTGAGCGTTGTTTTTGCGCACTCGTCGTCATCTGAGGATAACTTAACCCCTAACAGGAAGTTATAAACATAGCAATGAGAGTTTGCGCACATTTATTCACGCTTTCTGTGGATAGATTTGTGAAGAAGCCAAGAAAAAGTGTACTTATCGAACGATTCAGGATCTTGCAATGGTGTTTAAAATAACCAAATCAAGAT
>NZ_MUES01000022.1:0-43968 GCF_001995745.1 Salinivibrio sp. ML323
CTTTGTACATACTGATATGTAATTTAGTTACACATAAGGAGCGTGTTATGTTATCAGCCATTAAGGAACTGTTTACCCCTCACAAAGACTATGCAGGTCGACACATTGATGCTGTTATCGACCGGTTAGCGGCGCAAACAGGGACAGAAGCCCATGCTTGGTCTTATCTCCGAGAGCAAGCTGTGTATGAGAATACATTAAACGGCATGCGTATTTACCCGCATGAGCTGAGAAAGTACGCGGCCTAGAACAGATTGCACTCAGGACAACAGCAGATTTTACGTCGTGTGGATGTGGGGTTCGTGCTAGACTCCACGCCATTCAGTGTCTCCACCCTTTTTATGGGTGGGCGCGCGTTCATTGTTTGTTGAGTTTGCCATGCCATTTAAAAAACTGGGGTTAAGCGCCCCGCTTTGCCAAGCCATTGCCCAACGCGGCTATACCATCCCCACGCCAATTCAAGCCAAAGCCATTCCGATCATCCAACAAGGCCATGATCTGATTGCCGCTGCGCAAACAGGTACCGGGAAAACCTCAAGTTTTATCTGGCCCATTATCGATAAGTTGTGTGCCGGTGAAGCGGGACGCAAAAAGCGCGCTCGCGCATTGGTGATTGCTCCAACAAGAGAGTTGGCCTTGCAAGTCGCCGAAAGCGCCCGCCAAGATACGCAGTTTACCGCACTTAAAACCTTAGCGATGGTTGGCGGCATGGACGAGCAGGCACAAAAGCAAGCCTTGATCGAGGGCGTCGACATTTTGGTCGCCACGCCAGGGCGCCTACGCGATTTACTCAGCCAACGAGCCGTCTATCTAGATGAAGTAGAAGTGCTGGTGCTGGATGAAGCCGATCGCATGCTCGATATGGGCTTTATTGATGCAATTCAAAACATTCTCGACCGCTTACCGGCAAGCACGCAATGCCTGCTGTTTTCTGCCACCTTGTCTAATAAAGTGCGCGATCTAGCCAAAGCGACCATTGGCGATGAAGGCAAAGAAATCAGCATTGCCGCACGAGATGCCTCGAAAGACAACATTACTCAGTGGTGTATTCCAGTCGATAAAGATAAAAAATCCGCACTGCTTAGCCATTTGATTAAAGAAAATGGCTGGACGCAGGCATTAATTTTTATCGAAACCAAACACGGCGCTGCCAAACTCGCCACCCAGTTAGAAAAACGGGGCATTGCCGCTGAAGCGTTTCACAGTGGACGCAGCCAAGCCGTGCGGACCCAATTGCTGGAAGACTTTAAAAACGGTGACATCCAATTTTTAATTGCAACCGGTGTTGCCGCACGCGGCATTGATATTGAGTCGCTCGAGCGCGTAGTCAATTACGATCTACCCTTCCCAGCCGACGAGTACGTACACCGGATTGGCCGTACTGGCCGTGCCAGTGCTCAAGGCGAAGCGATTTCTTTGGTATCAAAAGACAACACCAAAAATTTGCGTATGATTGAAGCACGTCTCGGGCACCCACTTGAACGTCGCATCATCGAAGGCTTTGAGCCCAAAAAGCCGGTGCCGCTAACTGCGCCCAAGTGACGAATGCGTAGACAATGATTGCAACAAAATAAAAACGGCGAGCCTGGTGCTCGCCGTTTTTGTTTGCTTTATGCCTGAGTCAGTGTTTGCCACAGCGCCTGCCATGCGTCTGGGCGGCGATAGTATTGGCTCACTGTGATGGCTTGCCATTGACCGTTTTGCTCCACCAGCATGGATGGAAAACCGCGTAAGCCATGCGCTGCCATCAATTGACGGGTTTGATTCACCGCAGGCATCACGTCATTTTCGGCGCGATTCATCGCCTGTTGCCAAGCCTCTGCCGCTATCCCCATCTCACTGGCAAGCTCTGCGAGCGTGTCAGCGTCATAGACGGAGCGACCTTGCTGATAATGGCCACGCTGGATGCGTTTCAGCATCTCTGCACCCTGACCATCAAGCTGCTGGGCAGCGAGGATGGCTTGCGCGGTAATAAAGGAGTCCAAAATTACCGGCTGGTCGCTTGCCACACGGTCAAGATAGGCTTGACCAAATGTCTGTCCGGTTTGATCGGCAATGGTTTGATCTGCCTTCAAAATGTGTTGACGAAAGCTGTCTTCAATCGGCGCACGCTCACGCATACCACCTGGATGARGCTGCAAGTTAATCTCAGGGTTGTTACTCAGGCTTTCTATCAAGGTGGCGGCGCCGAAGCACCAGCCACACATTGGGTCAAAAACATAGTGGACGTTTACCATTCCATCTCTCCCATGTGCACTTTCGCACCAATTTCCAAAGCCATCGGCAAACCCGCTTTCGGATATTTCGCTTGCATGGTTTTAATCAGCTCAGCACTGTCTTTGCTGTTGGCTTTCGCCTCGGCAAAGTCTTGGAAATACTGCTGGGCAAAGGTAATGGTGTCAGCGTTTAGTGCCGTGCCTGCTTTCATATGGCCTGGGATCACCACTTCAGGTTTCAGTGCTGCCATTTCTTCTAGTTGTGCGGCCCAACCTTCACGTGCGTGATCAGATTGTGCGTCTGCCATCCAAAGGTGAACATTGCCATACACAGCGACGTTACCCAGGATCGCCTTGTTGGCTGGGATCCAAAGATACGGACGGTGCGCCAACTCGCCTTTCGCGCCGCGAATTTCAATTTTACGGCCATCCAGTGTCAGTGATGAACGGGTATAAGCAGCTGGCACCACAGGGTTTTGCGGGGCATTGTCACCCATTTTGGGGGCCCAAAATGCCATTTTTCCATCCAGTTTTTCTGCAATCGTGGCGCGCACTGCCGGTGTGGTRATCACTTTTGCGTCAGGAAACATGTCGTGCAGCACTTCCGCACCAAAGTAGTAATCTGGGTCAGCTTGGCTAATAAAGATAGTGGTCAGCTCTTTCCCAGAGTCCAACACTTTAGCGGCAATACGTAGCGCGTCTGCTTTAGTAAAGCCCGTATCAACCACCATGGCTTCGGTTTCGCCATACACCAAGGTTGAGTTTACGTGGAAGCTGTTACCATCTGCGTTATACACGTCTAGGTTCAAGGGTTCAGCATTATTAGCTGCCATTGCGCTACCGGTCAGTAATAAAGAGGCAGCTAGGGTTTTTATCAATTTCATCGTCGTGCTCCATTGTTTGCATTCATTGTTGAGATGCTGCGCAGTTTACGGGCTCGACTTGTTCAGATATATAGCTAATAATTTACATCATTATTTCACAATTCGAGCATGTAAACGGGTCGTATCGTGTTATGAACGGCTAGCTCTTAAGCAAAGATGAGATTGACATGGACACACTGACTGCCGCCCGCGTATTGATTGATGTAGCCCTTACGCAAAGTTTCACCGCCACTGCCGATCGGCTCGAGATGTCGCGCCCGATGGTGACTCGCCATGTCGAAGCGCTGGAAGACTGGTTAGGCGTGCGTTTATTGCAGCGCACCACGCGCAAAGTATCGTTAACCTCCGCTGGCGAGCAAAGCCTGCCACAACTGGAACAATGGGTTGAGCAAGCCAATGCTTTGACACAGCAATGGCAGCAAGAGGCGGGCTTAACTGGCAAAGTGCGGGTGGCGACTAGTATGTCGTTTGGTTTTGCGCAATTAATCCCCGCGGTAAAGCCCTTTATGGCCGCTCATCCCGGCGTCGATGTGGATATTGAGGTGCAGGATAAAGCGGTCGATTTAATTGCGGAACGGATTGATATTGCCATCCGCATTGCGTCCAACCCGGATCCCTCCCTAATTGGTCGCCCGATCGCCGCGTGTGATTCCGTCTTGGTGGCGGCACCGGATTATTTAGCCGCCCATACACCAATCCGCTCACCAGACGATCTCACCGCGCATAGCTGTCTCAGTTACAAACAATTTGATCGGCCAATTTGGCATTTAGACAAAGGTGAGGAACACGCCGCAGTTGAGGTGCAAGGTAAGCTGTCTGCCAACGAGGCGACAACCTTACTCAGTGCCGCCATTCAGGGAATGGGCGTGAGCATGCAGCCGGTATATCTGGCTCATAGTGCCATTGCGCGAGGTCAGCTGGAAGTCGTGCTCCCCGATTGGCAACCCAAGGCAATGGATATCTACGCCTTGTATCCGTCACGTCGCAACCAGCCACCGGCGGTGCGTGCGCTGCTGGATGCGCTGATTGCCCACTTCGCCAATAGCGAGTGGGCACCGGTTGCTATTTAGCCAGCAGAAAAGTTAAGTGAGAAAAGCTATTTAGTAAGAGAAAAAGCGCGCCGGCTTAATCAGACGATTTTGCTCGCGCAGCATGATAACGCTGGGCTTTAACCAGCCATTTATCAAGCTGATTGGCAAAGGCTTGTTTTTGCTGCGGACCAAGCGGAGCAGGCCCACCTGTGTGCACACCGCTACTGCGCATGGTTTCCATAAAATCACGGATATTAAGCCGGGCGCGGATGTTTTCTTTGGTCAGCAATTCGCCGCGGGTGTTAATCACTGTCACGCCCTTTTCAATCACTTCATCCGCCAACGGAATGTCTTGGGTGATCACCAAATCGCCCGCCTCTGCCTCGGCAACAATTTGGTTGTCCGCCACATCAAAGCCCTTTTCTACCTGACGTGCGCTAGCATAAGGCGACGGCGGTAAACGAATAAACTGGTTGGCAATAAAGGTGGCTTGAATCTGTGTTCGGTGCGCCGCGCGCACAATCATCTCGCGCATCGCGACCGGACAAGCGTCCGCATCTACCCATATTTGCATGCTGGCTCTCTTAGCTTTTGCGTCAATGCCTGCATTAAACCGCATCATCTTTATAAAAGCCAAAAAAAAGCGCCGACAATTCGGCGCTTTCATCAGGAAAGTATGAGATGACTTACTTTAACAACGCCAATACCGCATTGACGCACGCTTCAGACGATACTGGGTTTTGCCCAGTGACTAGGTTGCCATCGGTGACCACAAATGAGGTAAAATCATCCGCTTTTTCGTACATACCACCGTTTTCTTTGAGCATATCCTCAACCAAGAACGGCACTACCTCAGTCAAACCAACGGCGGCTTCTTCACCATTGGTAAAGCCAGTGACACGTTTACCTTGCACCAGTGGCTCGTCGCGATCTGAACGCGTATGGCGGAACACGGCAGGGCCGTGGCATACCGCACCAACGGGTTTCCCCTGATAGTAGAAGGTCTCAATCAACTGACGTGACGTCGGGTCTTCCGCTAAGTCCCACAATGGACCGTGCCCACCAGGATAGAAAATCGCGTCGTACTCATACGCATTTACATCGCTTAGTTTGACGGTGTTATTAATCATATCTTGCAGCTCAGCGTCGCCATCAAAGCGGCGAGTCGATTCGGATTGCGCATCCTCCGCCTCGCTGTTTGGGTCAATCGGCGCCGCACCGCCGTTCGGGCTGGCAACAACGACTGTTGCTCCAGCATCTTTAAACGCGTAATAAGGGGTGGTGAACTCTTCAAGCCAAAAGCCTGTCTTGTGTCCCGTATCGCCCATGGCATCGTGAGATGTCAGCACCATCAAAATTTTGTGTTGTTGCATCATCGCTCCTTCTTGTCACGCGTTTGGGTAGTATTTGCTTGGTTTTCATTGAGTAGACTAACAAGACATGAGTGTTAACGTAAAAGGTGGTCGCTTAGATCACTCTCATCAGTTGACGGTTTTTTACGTTTATTGTCTAACGCTGACCTAATGTTAGCGCAATAATGACACCCAAGCGCAGCAAACGCCTATCATGAAGCCATTCATCGCTGGCAATCCAGCAACGTTTTAGCTTGAACACATTAAATGAGGTCCACATGAAAAAAACCTATTTACTTGCACCACTGGCACTGGTTTTCGCACTTGTCGGCTGTGAACAGCAAACCAACGAACCAAAAGAGGCGCAGTCGCAAATCGAATCTAGCCTGGACGACGCCCAAAATGCAGTGAAAGAAGGCACAGAGCAAGCGATGGATAGTGCAGAAAACGCCATCGATAGTGCAGAAGATACCGTTTCTGAAATGGTTGATCACCACAACGCTAAAACCTCACTAGACTGGAACGGTACTTACCAAGGTGTAGTGCCCTGCGCCGACTGTGAAGGTATTGATACCACACTCACACTGAACCCAGACAACACGTATTCACTCACCAAAACTTACTTGGGCAAAGAGGGAGAAGCCCTTAAAGAATCGGGCACCTTTAAGTGGGATGAAACAGGCAGTGTCGTGATCCTTGAAGGCCTGACTGACAGCCCTAACCACTTCTTTGTGGCGGAAAACCAGGTAATCATGCAAGACATGAATGGCGAAACCATCGAAGGCGACCTTGCTGAGATGTATCACCTGAAAAAGCAGTAATCTACCACCGCCATATTACGTGATAAGGGCCTAGCGCTGGCACAACCAACCAGCACTAGGCTCTTTTCTTATATTTTCTATCCCCTTCCCACGCTTTCGCGCTTCACGCCAACACTTGCCTGTCTGCACAAATTGGCAGTTTAGTGACAAATTTGTTGCTAATAAAACTTGACGGGTTTTCACTCTATGGTTTAACTCTTAAATAGAGGCGAAACAAAATCTTATCCAGTGAGCAGGCCGAACGGGCTCACTGAGCAACAGCCGCACCAGACAGTAGAGTCGCCTGGATAAGACCGCGCACCACTCGCGCTTCCTCCGTTTGTTCGATAAGAAGACCGAAAAACGGCACCTTTCTGTACCGGTAATCATACTTGATCCAAGTTTGATTACCGGTCAGTAGTACGTTTATCAGCGCCACAGTCGTGGTATTGAACAGGAGTCACGCGTATGAGCGACGTTGTATTGAAGTTCTCTCACGAAGAATACAGCGCCCGTTTAGCCAAGGTTCGCTATGCCATGGAAGAACAAGAAATCGACACCTTGTTGGTGCACGACCCCTCCAACATGGCGTGGCTTACCGGTTACGATGGCTGGTCTTTCTATGTACCTCAGTGCGTAGTGATTGGCGCAACGGGTGACCCTTTGTGGTTCGGTCGTATCCAAGACGCCAACGGTGCGCTGCGTACTGTCTACATGAGCGCTGAGTGCATCACCTACTATCCTGACCATTATGTGATGAATCCACCGCTACACCCCATGGAGTACCTTTGCAATTACGTCCTGGCAGAACGTTATTGGGATCGTGGCCGCATCGGCGTTGAGAAAGACAACTACTATTTCAGTGCCACCGCCTTTGAGTCGCTCAAAGAAAATCTACCGATGGCAACGCTGGTCGATACGACTGGGCTGGTTAACTGGTGTCGCGCGGTCAAATCCGATCAAGAGCTCACGTACATGCATACGGCCGCCCGCATCGTGGAGAACATGCACCGCGTCGCCTTTGAGATGATCGAGCCCGGCTTGCCCAAGCACCTACTGGTGGCCGAAATCAATAAACACGCGGTGGTCGGCCACGATGGTCACTTTGGGGATTATGCCGCGATCGTGCCGATGTTACCCTCGGGCGGTGATGCGGCAGCGCCTCACTTAACGTGGGATGATCGTCCGTTTAAACGGGGAGAAGGGACCTTTTTCGAAATCGCCGGGGTGCATCGCCGCTATCACTGCCCACTCTCTCGCACTATCTTCTTAGGAGAGCCGGGCTATGAATTCTTGCGTGCTGATGAGGCTTTACAGGCCGGTCTCGAAGCAGGTCTCGCGGTCGCCAAGCCTGGCAACACATGCGGAGACATTGCCAACGCCCTCAACGATGCCTTGTTACGCTATGGGTTTGATCGAGAAGGCGCGCGCTGTGGCTATCCGATAGGATTAAGCTATCCACCCGATTGGGGCGAGCGCACCATGAGCTTGCGCCCAAGCGATCAGACGATGCTGCGTGAGGGAATGACCTTTCACTTTATGCCAGGGTTGTGGATGAAAGACTGGGGTATCGAAACCACAGAAAGCATTGTGATCACCCGCGATGGTGCGCAAACTTTGTGCGATCTTCCGCGCCAATTGTTTGTCAAACATTAGCTTGGTACAACGAGTCAGAAACGAGGTACCCTACTTGTGCCCTTTTCTGTTCAGCCTCGTTACTTTTTTAGCTACACTCATAAGGTGATGATTTAAAGATTAAACTTTACCCGTTTCCGCCGGATTGAGCGTCACAACAGATCACAAGGAGAGGTTATGGAACCCACCGCAATTGAAACCACCGTCGATTTTCATGCCGATGGTGTACAGCATGGCTTTCTTAAACTGCCTCATTCACACGACCAATCCGCTTGGGGCTGTGTCACCATTCCGATCACTGTGATTAAAAACGGCGAGGGAAAAACGGCTCTACTCACAGGCGGCAACCATGGGGATGAATACGAGGGCATTACTGCATTACTCAATACCTGCCACCAACTGATGCCCAGTGATATCAAAGGCCGAGTGATTATATTGCCGATGATGAACGCGCCCGCAGTAACCGCAGGCACGCGTACCTCGCCTTGGGATCAAGGCAACATGAACCGCGCTTTTCCTGGTTCACCAACCGGCAGTGTTACCGAACAAATTGCCGATTACTTCACCCGATATTTGATCCCGCAGTGCGATACGGCTTTAGACATTCACTCAGGCGGTAAAACCTTAGATCTCATTCCCTATGCGGCTTCACACCGCTTGGAGAACCTTCAACAATCCGACGCCTGTGCCGAAGGGGCTCGCCTGTTTGGTGCCCCCTATCAAGTACAAACCACTGAAATGGATGCCACCAGCATGTACGACACGGCGGTAGAGCAACAAGGGAAAGTATTTGTCACCACCGAACTGGGTGGCGGTGGCACCAGCACCCCTGAATCGATCGCGATTACCCAGCGCGGTATTCACAACTTTTTAGTGTTTTCGGGCATTCTACAAGACGATTATCGCCACCCCTCGGTCGCGCCCGTCAAACTCGAGCTACCCGATAAACAATGCTATATACAAAGTGAACACGCGGGTATTATTGAGTTCTGTGTGCACTTGGGCGAGACCATCAAAAAAGGCGATTTGATTGGTAAAGTGCATAACATCGAGCGTACTGGCACCGAGCCCGTTCCCTACTATGCCGAACGCGACGGTATTTTACTGGCCAAACGTCACTTGGGACGGATTTCCATCGGCGATACCTTTGCGGTGATTGCCGAGCCTGTTTAACGGAGGGGCCATGAAGCTGGATAAATTCGATATCAAAATCTTGCAGATCCTGCAGCAAGATGGCCGCATCACCAAATCTAACCTCGCACAGGCGATCAACCTGTCTGTGAGCCCTTGTTGGGAGCGGGTAAAACGGCTCGAGCAAGCGGGGATCATCGAGGGCTATGGCGCGCGTATCAACCCGGATGCGGTGGTGAAGTTAAATACCGTGTTAGTCGAAATCACTCTCGGCCAGCACGATGTCGACAGCTTTCAACGCTTTGAGCGCGCCATGCAAGCCTGCGACGATGTCAAAGAATGTTGGGCGACAGGCGGTGGGATAGACTATATCGTTCGCCTTGGTGTCACTGATATCGACTATTATCAGCGCCTTATCGACAGCTGGCTAACTGACGACCTTGGCATCAAACAGTACTACACCTACATCGTCACCAAGCAAGTGAAGCGCCCCTCTCTCACCTTACCGCTTGAAACGCCAGACATTGCTGCTAATGGTTAAACCAGACTTATCCTTGCTTGCGCATGCTCAATGACGCTCGCGCATGCGTTGTCAACCTCTGAGCAATACCTGTCACATTATCACGGCAAATGCCCGTTTCTCTTGTGAACAGAAAATTTTCTCCTGCTATTGCGCGGTTTCAGAAAAAATTTCGTTAATCCCGCACCTGAACAAAAAACCTCTTTTTCGTGCATTGCATACAGTAACAGTAGGCAAACGCTGATAGGCAGCGTGGCGATTTTCAATCAGGAGGGAGTATGACCGTATTCCAATCACGCGATCTTCACTACTCGGGAAGCGCAGCCAATGCATTGCGTCATGATGTCGCCGGCAAAGCCAGTTCCGACGTGCTTGCCTACCTGGACGATCAGCGTCTTTTTCGCCAGCTCGCCTATTGCAATGGTAAATGGGTGAATGGTGACTCTGATACGCCGGTGCTCAACCCCGCGACGGGCGAAGTGCTTGGTTACACCGCATCACTCAACGCCACGCAAATCAATCAAACCATTGATGACGCCGAAGCCGCTTTCCATTTGTGGCGCGCTGAGTCGGCCGAAACGCGCGCCAAGCTGTTGATGAAATGGCACGACCTCATCATGGAAAACCAACACGATCTCGCGCATCTGATGGTGCTCGAGCAAGGCAAAACACTGCGCGACGCCGAGGGTGAAGTCGAGTATGGCGCGTCGTTTATTCACTGGTTTGCCGATGAAGCCAAACGCGTGTATGGCGACACCATGCCTAGCCACATTCCCAATGCGCACCTAGCGACATTACGTGAACCTATTGGCGTGGCCGCCTTGATCACCCCATGGAATTTCCCTAATGCGATGATCACCCGTAAAGCGGCAGCGGCTCTCGCGATTGGCTGTAGTGTGATCGTCAAACCCGCAGAAGAGACACCTTTCTCAGCCCTCGCCCTAGCCGAATTGGCGGAACGTGCTGGGATCCCTGCCGGTGTATTTAACGTGGTGATGGGCGACGCCCCCATGGTCTCCACCCAGCTTTGTCAAAGTGACAACGTTAAAGCGCTAAGCTTTACCGGCTCAACACGTGTCGGTCGGTTATTGCTCGAGCAAAGTGCGCAAACCGTGAAAAAGTGTGCCATGGAGCTTGGCGGCAATGCGCCCTTCATTGTGCTGCCTGATATGGATATTCAACAAGCGGCGCGCGCGGCCATCGATGCCAAGTTCCAAACATCGGGGCAAGATTGCTTGGCCGCCAACAAAATTTTGGTGCCACGCGACAAACATCAAGCCTTTGTCGATGCCTTCGCCGCGTTGATGGATGAACTTGAAGTGGGCAATGGTTTGCTGCCCAGTACTGATATTGGCCCTCTCATTTCCGCACGGGCAGTGGACAAAGCGCAAGCAATCGTCGATGACGCCATTGCCAAAGGGGCGACCGTGATGGGCGGAAAGCTCAACCCCAACCTCGGTGAAAACTTCTTTGCGCCTACGCTTATCACCAAAGTGACGCCGGATATGTTGGTGTACCAAGAAGAAAATTTTTGCCCGGTAGCGGGCGTGATTGCCTACGACAATCTGGATGAGGCCATTGCGATGGGCAACGATACCGAGTATGGGCTCTCAGCATATGTCTACGGCAATGATATTCGTGATATTTGGCGCTGTCTGCGCGGCCTTGAAGTCGGCATGGTCAGTGTCAACTCAGTGAAAATGACCGGCCACCCGATTCCCTTTGGTGGCGTCAAACAGTCGGGCTTAGGCCGTGAAGGAAGCCGCTATGGCATCGACGAATTTAGTGAAATCAAATACTACTGTTTAGGTGGCTTGCCCACGGTGAGCGGCAGCTAATTCAGGTTTGCTGACGGATAAGGAGACTGATCATGCGTCCAGAAACAAAAGCCTTGTTAGAAAAAGACAGAAACACCGTATTCCACGCCTCAACGCACTTAAAGCAGTATGCGCATGGCGAGATGCCAGGGCGAGTGATTGAGACAGGGAAAGGCATTCGCATTACCGATTCAGAGGGCATTGAGCTGATTGACGGCTTCGCCGGGCTCTACTGCGTCAATATCGGCTATGGCCGCGAAGAAATGGCCGATGCCATCTACGATCAAGCGAAAAAGCTCGCGTATTACCACACCTATGTGGGCCACACCAACGAAGCGCTGGTGACGCTGTCGGAGCGCCTGATCAACATGGCCCCCGGCATGAGCAAAGTCTATTACGGCATGTCAGGCAGTGATGCCAATGAGTCACAGCTCAAGATTGTTTGGTACTACAACAATGCGCGTGGCAAACCTGAGAAGAAGAAAATCATCTCACGAGATCGGGGTTATCACGGCTCCAGCGTGGCATCCGGGTCACTCACGGGATTACCACTGTTCCATGCGCATTTTGATCTGCCCATTGAGCGCATCAAACACACCATGGCTCCCTACTATTATCGTCGTGAAGACACCGGGATGACCGAGCCTGAATTCGCACAACATTGTGCCGATGAACTGGAGAAAATGATCCTTGCTGAAGGCCCGGATACCGTCGCGGCGATGATTGCCGAACCGGTACTCGGCACGGGTGGCATCGTACCGCCCCCCGAGGGCTACTGGGCGGCGATTCGCAAAGTGCTGGATAAATACGATGTTCTGCTGATCGCCGATGAAGTGGTGTGTGGCTTTGGTCGTATCGGGAGTGACTTTGGCTCGATTTACTACGATATGAAGCCTGATCTGATTACCGTTGCCAAAGGGTTAACCTCTGCCTATCAACCGCTCTCCGGGGTGATGATCGGTCACCGAGTGTGGGATGTTTTGGAAGATGGTACCGATGCGTGGGGGGCGATTGGCCATGGTTACACCTACTCTGGCCACCCACTGGGCGCAGCAGCCGCACTATGTAACCTCGATATCATCGAGCGCGAGAATCTGACTCAGAACGCCGCGACCACGGGTGAATATCTGCAAATGAAAATGAAAGCCGCTTTTGCGGATCACCCATTGATTGGTGATAGCCGTGGTGTCGGTTTGCTCCATGCGCTTGAGTTTTCACCCGATCGTGCCAACCGCAGCCATTTTGACCCCAGCCTGAAAGTTGGGCCACAGGTCGCCGCCGCGTGTGTGGAGCAAGGTCTGATCGCGCGTGCCATGCCACATGGCGATATTCTTGGTTTCGCCCCACCCTTGGTAGTCACCCCTAATGAGGTGGATGAGATTGTCGCCAAAGCGCAAGTCGCTGTCGATAAGGTGATGGATAAGCTGGTCACCAGCGGACAATGGCAACCCAAATAGCGTGATGACTCCTATCCAATAAGCAAAAAAAAGCGCCGACAACGCGGCGCTTTTCTCATTAACAGGCTCAGGTCTGACTAGCTGGCAGTTGCCGGCTGTACTGCCAAGTTGGCTTCTTTTTCTTGTTGCATCCGCATCACCGCGATCGGGCCGGTAATGAAGGTAAAGGCAATCAAGAAAGACACAGGCACGGCGGTGATCACGATAAACGACTGAAGCGCATTCAAGCCACCATCGCCGGCAAGCAGAAGTACACCGGCAACCACACCCATCACAATCGCCCAGAATAGACGATGACGGCGAGTTGGCTGGTTGTCACCTGATACGGCCATCGCAATCGAGTAAGCCATCGAATCACCCGTGGTCGCCACGAAGGTGGTGGTCAGCAGCATAAAGGCTGGGATCAGAACCACGCTGTAAGGTAGCTGTGACAAGGACGCAATCAAGATCGCTGGCAAGCCCGCATCCGCCATTGGACCAGAGATGCTGCCAGGCGATTGCAACTCATAAAAGATACCCGTACCACCCAGTACTGAGAACCAGAAGTTAGTCGCAATCGGTGCACAAATAGCCACGGCGAAGATCAGCTCACGAATCGAGCGACCTTTCGAGATACGAGCAATAAAGATCGCCATCATGGGTGCAAAACCAATAAACCAACCCCAGAAGAACCAGGTCCACCATGCATTCCAGCTACCGTTATCGGTATTCAGCGCGAGGGTGTGCATGTTGTTCAGGTAGTAGCTAAAGCCTGAGCCAAACTGCTCAAAGATAAAGCCAGTTGGCCCCAGCACAATCACCACACCCAGCAATACGGCAGCGCCAATCACATTCATGCGGCTCAGCCATTGTAGGCCCTTATCCATCCCGGTAAATGCAGAGATAGAGTAAATCGCCACGACGGCAGCCAGAATCAGCATCTGCATTGGCATGGTGTTTTCGATACCGGCAAAGCTTTCTAGGCTGTAGCCAAGCTGGGTCGCCAGAAAGCCGATTGGGCCAATGGTACCGGCAGCGACCGCAATGATAGAGCAAGCATCAATCACAGAGCCTAACCAGTGATTTTCCAGCTTGTCCCCAAGTAGCGGATACAACAACGCACGAGGGCGCATGCGCACACCCGCTTGGTGGTGGGCATACATCAGCACGATGGTTGCCAAGGTGCCTAACACGGCCCAGGCTAAAAAGCCCCAGTGGAAAAAGCTTTGGCTCAGTGCGGGGGCGACGGTATCCATTACACCCGCTTCCATGTCACCTAACGCCGGCGGCGGGGTCATGAAGTGATAGATAGGTTCCGCGGCTGACCAGAATACACCACCACCCGCAAGTAGGGTGCACATGATCATCGCAACCCAACGGAAACGACTCATCGAGACAGTATCCGTGGCGCCAAGTTTTAATTTACCAAATTTACTGCCGCCAATCGCGAGCGCCAGTACAAAATTGATCACCATTAACCACTGCCACCAGTAACCAAAAAGGTTGGCAGACTCAGAAAATAGAGACTGGATAACAGAAGAGAAGTGTTTCAGGTCAAACAAGGCAAAGGCAAGGAAGACAGCAACAAAGCCGATGGTAAATACGGCAACGAGACGGTCATTATTTTGTGTAGATTTAAGCATTAGTTCGCTCACAAGGTGTGTGAGGGAGGAGACTCTATCAGTGTGGCGAATGAATGACCAGAACRAATTGTTACAGTCAAAGAAGGAAAAAACGTGACAAGTATCACCTATTCAGTCATGGCGGGGGCTGAATAGGAATATGACATTTTTGTTAAGTGGACAAAACTTACCCAACACTGTTTTGTCACGCTGGCGCTTTCGATTTCTCTGTCTTACTCGTCTTACCCGTTTCGAGCACTTTTTTATGCAACACCACGGTGGCGCGATACAATTTAGGATGAACCTGTGACTCGCCTTTTTTTGCGCGATTACACGCCGAAATCACTGCCGCGGTGATGCAAGCGGCCACTTTCATCTGACCAAGTTGATAGGCATAGTTGGCAACTTTAATCGCCATAAAAATCGATTGGTCGCTGTATTTGTAATTACGGGCGGCGAATTTCTCAAAGCGGAGAAAGTCTTTGTGATAACCCTTAAGAATGCGATTCACGTGGCGATCGTAATAATTTTTATACTTGGCGTAGCTCCCTTTAGGGTTGCTCGCCATAATGTCTCTTACCCAAACAAACGATTGCAGCTGTTCTTTTTCAAATAAGCCACTCAGCCAGGCAAACATATGACCTCCCTACTGCTAGCTTAGCGGCCTTATTCTACTCAATTTCCATGACTAATCTACGAAAAGGGAAAAGTAACTTATTGACTGGCGGTTATTTAATCAGTGTTGGTCGCTAACTACCACGAGGCCCAATGGGCAACCGCGAGCGACCACAGAACGATTAGGCTTGCGTGTTGATGTTGATGGTATAGGTGGCATCGCCCGCGGGAAGCATATGTAGGATTTGCTCGCCAAGCGCTGGATGGGTAAGCAGGTAATTGCCTTGCGGAAAGCGGGTGTCTTCCGGCCCTTTCAATACCAGGCTGAAGTTTTCTACCGCCTGCCCGCCCGCCTCATCACCGTGGCCAGGATGAGTGTCGACACGCGCCAGCGTCATTGCATATTCCGTATCCGTTCCATCAATGAGCGTGATCGTTTCATTAATCAATTCATTGACATGCTGGAAAGATAGTACATTCATCGTCCCTCCCGCGCCCCTGTTTGGGTCAATGCGCTTGTGAAAGCTTTACTGATAAGATTAGATGAAAAATTCGACAATGCACAATAGCTTAGTGATTTTTTCAATCGCTTAGAACGACAAAAGGCAACCCGATGGTTGCCTGACTCACGCTTGATTATGCTGACCCAGCCGTTTTAACTTGGCGGGTCTTATTGGACTTCGTTTTGTAGTAATACCACAAACGTCTGCTTTTATTGTTCATCGAACACCTCTCTACCAGATTAATGAACGATATTAATGCCAAGCGCCGAATGCGGCGCTACGTCACAGTCTTATATTATTTCGAATCGGAAAGCAAATTCGATCACCGTCAGGCAGCGAATTGGCAAGTTCTTGATTCAAAAAGACAATGCACGAGCCGTTAAGCACATAACAGGGAGCGTGGATACACCGTCAGCCACAGGGCGAGAAAACACTCGGCTTAGGGTATTACGTGCATATGCAATGCGTCAGGCGCTAGGCCCAAAAAAGAGAAAGCCGCTCTGCTGAGCGGCTTCGAGATGCATTCCTTGTTGGTTGTTGGTCAATGAAACGCTTTTTACGTTGCCCCGTGTGCTCACTACGTTGAGCGTCCTTACCGCATGGTCTTGTGTTAATGGCCTGGCTGGCGGCTAACAAGGTGTCGTCATGGGCGCCTGACATTAACGGGGTCTTAACTCATTAAGGCGCGTCACTGCGCGCTAATCATCTACCAAATTGTGTGTCAGCTCGGCTTACTCTTTCAGTAAAGCACACGGTTGCCACTGTGCCACTGCGTGCCGTTCAAATTGTGAACAACGTAATAAATCTGACATCAACTGGGATTGCGCACAGCATACCGGCCCAATTTATGCCAGCGAACCGCGCCAAAATAAAAATTTCCCGCACCACTAGACGACCGGTCTAATTTTAATTATGCTGCCCACATGAAATCGAGCAGCACCCAAGAAAACAGCAGCCACAATGCGACCCACCAACATTTGTTGGAAACGGGCGTGAGCGTGATGGCGCAATTTGGCTTTAGTGGCGTCGGCCTTAGTGCAATACTAAAACAAGCTGGCGTGCCCAAGGGTTCCTTCTACCATTATTTCGCGTCGAAAGAGCAATTCGGCCAAGCAGTGTTGGATCACTATTTTGCTTGCTACATTGCCGATGTGAATCGCCTGCTGACCGATAAGGCAGTCTCTCCCATTGTGCGGGTCCACAACTACTTTAGCCGTTGGCAAGCGCAATACTGTAGCTTAGATCCGGTGCAAACTTGCTTAGTAGTAAAGCTGAGTGCAGAAGTGGCTGATTTATCCGAGCCAATGCGGCTGGCACTGCGCGATGGCACCGACCAATTAATTGGCCGTTTGGCTGATACCCTGGCACAAGCGCGTGATGTCTTTGACGATAAAACCGCACTGACCACCGCTACGACCTTGTATCAGTTGTGGCTGGGTGCCAGCTTACTAACCAAGCTGCATCGTAACGACAGTCATCTCGCGCAAGCGATGACTATCACCGAAGAAAAGCTCGGGCTGATCGATTAACGGCGCTTTGCTGTATCAAGCATCGCTTCAACAACAAGTTAATACCCGATGCGTGGCACTCGCGACGGCACTCGTTGTTAGCGTACAGCCACCATCTACTAAAAACCCGCTTTGGCGGGTTTTTAACCGGCACTCACTAGACGACCGGTCTAATTTAAATAAACGCTTGATACCATCAAGCACAATAAAAGGAAGGATGAGCAATGAACAACTTTGAGTTCTACAATCCCACACGTATCGTTTTTGGCGAAGGTAAGATTGCCGAGCTGGATCGGCTCATCCCGGCCGATGCAAAAGTGTTGATTCTTTTCGGCGGCCAAAGTGCACGTAAAACCGGCACCTTGGATGAAGTCGAACAAGCGCTAGGGCAACGTCAATTTGGCCTATTTGGTGGCATTGAACCCAACCCGCGCTATGAGACCTTGATGAAGGCGGTCGAGAAAGTCGGCGCTGAAGATTATGACTACCTCCTCGCCGTGGGCGGTGGCTCAGTGATTGATGGCACCAAATTCGTGGCCGCGGCGGCGAAATATGACGGCGACGCATGGGACATTCTCACCAGCATGGGTGGCAAAGTAGAAGCAGCGCTGCCATTTGGCGCCGTGCTCACCTTGCCTGCTACCGGCTCTGAGATGAACAAAGGCTCGGTGGTGACCCGTGAATCGATGCAAGCGAAACTGCCGTTTATGAGCGAGTTGGTCTTCCCGCAGTTCTCAGTGTTGGATCCGGTGAAAACCTACACCCTACCGATTCGCCAAGTGGGTAACGGTGCGGTGGATGCGTTTGTTCACGTGGTTGAGCAATACCTCACCTATCCAGCCCATGCTCCGGTACAAGACCGCTTTGCTGAAGGCCTGCTACAAACCTTGGTTGAGTTGGGCCCACAAGCACTGGAAACACCAGAAGATTACAATGTGCGTGCGAGTCTGATGTGGACAGCCACCTTAGCGCTTAACGGCTTGATTGGCGTGGGTGTACCGCAAGACTGGTCAACTCATATGCTGGGGCACGAGCTCACAGCCCAACATGGCTTAGACCACGCACAAACCCTTGCTGTTGTGCTGCCTGCGATGCTCAATGAGAAGTTTGAGCAAAAACAGGCCAAGCTCGCACAATTTGCTGAGCGTGTTTGGCATATTGACCAAGGCAGCGACGCCGAGAAAGCCAAATTAGCGATCGAGAAAACACGCGACTTTTTCGAACGCATGAACGTAAAAACGCGCATGAGCGATTACGATCTGGATGAAACCGCGATTGAGCCCTTGATTGAAAGCCTGACTCAACACGGCATGACCCAACTCGGTGAACATGGCGATGTTACCCCGGACGTTTGCCGTCGCGTGCTTCAAGCCGCGCTGTAATCGCCGGTTTATTTCATTGCTATTTTGAGGCGCGCTGAATCAGCCGCCTCTTTTCCCAACATCAAGGGAGGAACTAATGTCAGCATTAACCAATCAACGTTTTGTTCTCGCATCGCGCCCGGTTGGCGCGCCCACTGCCGAGAACTTTCGCTTAGAAGAAGCCGCCATTCCCGCTCTGGGCAACCAAGATGTACTGATTGAAAATCATCACCTATCGATTGACCCTTACATGCGCGGCCGAATGAGTGATGCCAAATCATACGCTGAACCCGTAGCCATTGATGGCCTAATGGTCGGCGCCACCGTGGGTAAAGTGCTGGAATCTAACCACGCCGATTACCAGGCCGGCGATTGGGTACTGGCTTATAAAGGCTGGGAAACCCATTCTGTCGTCGATGGCGATACCCAGCTTAAACTTAACCCTGATCTCGCGCCGGTTTCATACGCGCTTGGGATCTTGGGGATGCCCGGCTTCACCGCCTACATGGGCTTATTAGATATCGGCCAGCCCAAAGAAGGCGATACCCTTGTCGTCGCCGCCGCTACCGGCCCCGTTGGTGCGACTGTGGCACAAATCGGTAAGCTGAAAGGCTGCCGCGTGGTGGCGATTGCCGGTGGCGAAGACAAGTGCCAATACGCTCGTGAACATCTCAGTGTTGATGCGTGTATTGACCACAAAGCCGATAACTTTGCCGAGCAGCTTGCCGACGCCTGCCCGCAAGGCATTGATGTCTACTTTGAAAACGTCGGCGGCAAGGTGTTTGATGCGGTGATGCCACTGCTTAATACAGGGGCACGTATTCCCGTGTGTGGCTTGGTGTCACAGTACAACAACACCGCCCTGCCAGAAGGCCCAGATCGCCTTTCGCAACTGATGGGCACCATCTTGGTCAAGCGCCTCACCGTAAAAGGTTTCATTATCTTTGACGACTACGCGCACCGTTATCCTGAATTCGCTCACGACATGGCCAAATGGGTCGGTGAAGGCCAAATCCATTACCGTGAACACGCGGTCGATGGCTTTGAGCAAGCGCCCCAAGCACTGATTGATGTACTTGAAGGCCGCAACTTCGGCAAGATGGTCGTCAATATTAAATAAAGCCCACACGCTTTATTTCGCAATCCCGAAAACCCTGCCTCCCCCTTAGCGATGGATAGCTAAGGGGGTTTTTCTTCTTCGCGTTCGTCTATTCTGCTTGCAACTGCAACGCCGTGGGCAAGGCGGTCATTGCGCCTTTTGCTGTGGTGGCCAGTGCGCCACAGCGGTTGCCTTGACGCACAGCTTCCGTTACCGCCTCTGGCGACTGCCAGTCGGGCAACTTGGCAAGGGCTGCCAATAAGCCGCCCATAAACGCATCACCAGCACCCGTGGTATCCACGACCTTGGCAGGTGTTGTCGCCACCTGCCAAACCGTCTGATAGAACGCGACTCGCGCGCCTTCACTGCCTTGTGTCACCACCCATAACGACACATTGGGTGCGTGCTCGGCTAACGCTGCTAACCTTGCTTTCACTGAGTGCGGATCGGTAATGAAGGGCTTAGTCAGTAAGGCAAGTTCCTCGTCAGACACTTTAACCACGTCCGCCAGCGGCAAGGCTTGCCACACGACCTCTAGCATTTGCGCCTCGCTTTGCCACAGATCCTCACGCAAATTGGGATCAAAACTGACAAAGCCACCATTATCCCGACACGCTTGCATGGCGCCGAGCGTGGCCGATCGCGAGGGTTCGTTAGCTAACGAAATGGAGCAAGCATGCAACCACTGCCCTTTTTCGAACAGTGGGAAGTCGTAAGGCTGCACAAACTGATCGGCACTGGGTTTGACCATAAAGGTGAAGCTGCGCTCGCCTTCATCGTCCAACTCGACCAACACGGTTGAGGTGCGTTGCGCTTTATCGCGATGCATAAACGCAATGTCTACGCCTTCATCGGCCAACGTGGTTTGCATAAAACGCCCCAGCGGATCGCCGCCCACTCGGCCAATAAAGCCGGTTTCACCGCCCAGTCGAGCAATCGYCACCGCAACATTGGCGGGTGCACCACCCGGACATTTTAGGTAATGGCTTTCACCATCAGGGATCAAATCCACCACCGCATCACCGGTGACCCATACCTTGTTCATCACACTTGCTCCTCGTTTCACGCTCGATTAGGTCGCTGCAGCTTGTGCATATTTTTTACGCGCACCCAGCACATAGGTCACGGAAAACGCTACAACAAAGGCAATCGCCATACCAATGATATAAGGCACCACACCGTCAGGACGGATAGAAATGATCCCTGGCAGCCCCGCGGCACCCAATGCTTGCGCTTTCACTTTAAAGAAGGTGACAAACGCGCCCGCGCAGGTTGCCCCTACCAGCGCCCCGATAAACGGATAACGATATTTTAGGTTAATACCAAACATCGCCGGTTCAGTGATGCCAAGCAGAGCCGTGACACCCGCCGGCATCGCAATCCCTTTCGCTTTCACATCCGCGGTTTTCAGCCCAAACGCCAAACAAGCAGCGCCTTGTGCCACATTCGACATCGCGGCAATTGGGAAGATAAAGGTACCGCCGGTGACCGCAATGTCTGCCAACAGTTGGGTTTCAATCGCGATAAAGCTGTGGTGCATCCCGGTGATCACAAACGGCGCATACACAAACCCGAACAACGCACCGCCAAGCATCCCAGCCGATTCATACACCCAGTTAAGACCATCGCCGAGCAAAAAGCCGAGATCACGGGTAAATGGACCCACCAGGGTAAAGGTGATCAGGCCGGTGATAAAAATGGCCAGCAACGGGGTCAGCAAGTTATCCAGCACCGAGGGAATAATACGACGTAAGCCTTGCTCGACTTGCGCCAAAATATAGGTAGCAACCAGCACAGGCAGTACTGAGCCTTGATAACCGACTTTTTCGATCTCAAAACCAAAGATTTCCCACACCGGAATATCACCAGACACCGCGGCACCGCCAAAGCCCCAGCCGTTAAGCAGATCAGGGTGCACCATTAACATCCCCAGTGCCGCGCCCAAAAAGGGGTTAGCGCCAAATTTTTTACTGGCTGAAAACGCCAGCAGTACCGGCAAGAACACAAATGGCGCATTGGCGAAGGTATTGATCATATTGGCCAAGTCGCCCATTTGTGGGTAGGCCTCAATCAAAGATTTGCCATCAATAATCAAGCCCGGCGCAGTCAGGATATTGAAAATCCCCATCAGCAAACCACCGGCGACGATGGCTGGAATAATGGGAACAAAAATATCTGACAGCCCTTTCACCGCGCGTTGTAGCCAATTTTGCTTTTCAGCGCCAGCCGCCGCCACGTCTTTCGACGACATGTCTGACTGGCCCGTTAACTTGCTGAATTCGGCATAAACATTATTGACAATGCCCGAGCCAAAAATGATCTGTAACTGACCGCTGACTTGGAATTGGCCTTTCACACCTTCAATCGATTCAATCGCGCTTAAATCCGCCAAGTTATCATCATGGAGTGCGAGTCTTAGCCGCGTGGCACAGTGTGCCGCCGCTGCGATGTTTTCTTTTCCACCCAGTTTATCGAGTAGTTGTTGTGCTACTGCTTGGTAGTTCATGGCTACTTCCCCTGCACGCTCTCACCGTCTTTGCCACCGTCACTTTTATTTTCGTGTGGCGTCACACGCTCCACATTTTCGGGAACGATCCCGAAAATGATGTGCTGAATCCTGTAAAGCATCAAGTATGAGGGCTAATCGCTGTGAGATCGATCAGTAAACCACCGCGTAACTCTCACCTTAAACGTGACTTAAATCACTAAATAAGGGGTTTTTACGGTGCTATGTTTGCAAAGGATCCGTAAATGGAACGATCATGGCACTCTCAGCAAAGGAGAACCCATGGCTAGCTTGAATGATGTCGCCCGTTTAGCGGGTGTTTCCAAATCCACTGTGTCGCGTGTAATTAACCAAGAGTATGGCGTAAAACCCGCGACGATTGAGAAGGTGAATCGCGCCATTGAGCAATGCGGCTATGTGGTCAACCAAATCGCTAAGGATTTAAAATCCAGTAAAACCAATCTCATTGGCGTGATTGTGCCGCGTGTTTCCTCACATGCGATGTCAGCCAGTGTCGATGGTCTTAGCCATGCATTTGATCTAAAAGGGAAACAAGTGCTTCTGGCCAATACTCGGCAAGATGACGCCCGTATTTGTCATTACCTTGATTTGTTCAATCAAAAACGGGTCGAAGGGATTTTGCTGTTTGCTTCTACGCTCAACCCTACCGTCGTACAAGCAATCAAACGCTCGAGTGCACCGGTGGTGGTGATTGGCCAAGACGGCTCACCCTATAACATTCCCAGCGTGATCCATGATGATTACCGGGTGGGGTTTTGTGCCGGCGAACAACTGATTAACGCCGGTTGCCGACAGGTGGGTTTTCTGGGGGTACAAGCCGAAGATATTGCCGTTGATCAGCAGCGTTATCAAGGCCTTGAGAGCGCATTGACCACATTGACCCAAACGGCTCCCTTGTTCCATTACCAAGGCCAGTTCTCAATTCAATCAGGCTATGTCGCCATGACCGCTATGCTAGCGCAATATCCTGATCTTGACGGCGTATTTTGTGCCACCGACCGTATCGCCATTGGCGCTATTCAAGCCTTACAAGCACAAGGGATTACGCCAGGGCAAGGCGTGAAATTGATTGGCGTGGGCGATGATGAGCTTGCCCAAGTGGTATCGCCAAGCTTATCCACGTTTAACTATGCCTTTGATGCAGCAGGAGAAAGTGGTGCCAAAATGCTGCTCGAGTTACTAGAAACCGGACAAAGTCATGTATCCAAATTGGTGATGGGCTTTAACTATATTAGCCGCGCCACCTGCCCTTAACATCGCGATCGTTAAGCCAATACAGAGAAATTTTACTTGCGCCAACACCGTCTTATTCGCTATTTTTGGAACGTTCCCGAAAATAAAACTGGTACGGATAGATGGAAATAACCCTAACAGGTTTGGTAGACACATGTGGTGGCACCGACAATGTACGCCGCGTATTGCGTCATCAAGAGAAGGTGATCATTGAGCTAAGCGCGCTTGAGCGTGTCAATCAAGACGCCTTACCCATCCATGCGGTTGACGTGTCGCTGCGCCAAATCACGCTTGATCAGCCAATCGATGAAGGTGTGCTCGCTGCATTGGGACGCCTTATCGACCAAAACCTGCGTGAACAAGCCGCGCCTCGCTACTCTTCAATCAGCAAGACAGACTTCCATCGTCCAACTTGGCATATCAGTCCCCCTCAAGGGCTGCTCAATGACCCCAATGGCTTTATCTACTTTCAAGGGCACTATCACCTTTTTTATCAGTGGTACCCGTTTGCCTGCGAGCACAAAGATAAATTCTGGGTGCATTTAATCAGCYCTGATGGGGTGCAATGGCATACCGCGCCGCTCGGCCTTACCCCCAGTGATTGGTATGACAGCCATGGCGTATTTTCAGGCCACGCCATGGTGATGGATGACGCCCTCTGGCTTTATTACACTGGCAACACCCGTATTGGCCCCGAGCGTTTGCGCCAAACCACCCAGTGTGTGGCACGCTCAACCGATGGTATTCACTTTGAGAAGCTCGGCCCAGTGATTGATGCCCCACCGGCTGGCATCACCGAGCATATTCGCGACCCCAAAGTCATCCATGACGGCCAATACTATCGAATGCTGCTGGGTGCGCAACGTGAAGACCAAATAGGTCGCCTGGCGCAATACTCCTCCGTCGATGGTCTTACGTGGCACTATGACGGACTAAGCGGTGATAGCTTGGGAGAGCATGGTTATATGTGGGAGTGCCCGGATTTGTTCCAATTAAGCGATCAATGGCTCTGTATTCTCTGCCCACAAGGCAGCCCATCACCGACGCCCGATCATCACGTGCCACACCACAACGGTTACGCCAAAGCCACGCTAGAAGCGGACGGCATTACGCTTGATAACTGGCAAGTGCTGGATCATGGGTTTGATTTTTACGCCCCGCAGACGGCGCAAACTCCTGACAATAAACGCATGCTCATTGCTTGGATGGGTCTCCCAGACGAAATTGAACAACCCAGTCAAAGTGCGGGCTGGTTGCATCAGTTAACCTGTCCTCGCGAGTTACACTGGGAAAATGGGCAACTTTATCAGCGCCCTGCCACCGCGCTACAAAGCTTAAGAGGCCCTCAGCAACTTTTGCTTATTAACACCGAATGCCACTCAACCACGGTGGATTTAGGCACCAAGCAGTTTGAGCTCAGTACCAGTCTACCCATTCCAAAAAGCGGACAATACACTCTGTATTTTCACAGTCGCAGTGGCATTGCTTCTCATAGGACATCGACGGAGCCGTCTGGTTGTGCCCTCACCATTGACGGCAACAATCGCACCCTAACGCTTGATAGAAGTACAAGCCTCGCCACGGAAGGAGACACGCGTCGCTGTATTCACTTGCCTGAGCAGTTGGAAAAGTTACCGCTACAAGTCCTCGCCGATACCAGCTCACTGGAGTTCTTTATCGCCGGCGGCCAATGGACGATGACCACCCGTTACTTTAGCGCTATTGATGCGACCTTTTTAGCGCTGACACGTGACCACCACGACACGCCTTTGCCAAAACAGATTGATTGGTATGCGTTGAAAAACGCCAGTGTTAGGTAAGTAGATGGGGATGTGAGAATAAAGGCAGGGCTCTCGCCAAGAAGCATTGCCCCAGTGGCCCTGAAGAGGGGGTTACCTTTAACCGCTCACTGGCATTGCTTCCTTGGGTTTCACACATAGTTACACAACGGTGCGCTTTTGCGCTTTACATCGATCGCGGGTCGATGAACACTGCTTGGCAGAGTATAATGGCAACCGATATCACCTAGAGTTAGTCACACATTATGAGCAATACCACCGCGAAAAAGCCGAGTCCCCTGTTTGAAATCCTGTTCAACGTTTTCATCCCCTCGATCATCTTGATGAAGTTGAGCGGCGATGAATACCTAGGTACAGCCACGGCACTGGTCGTCGCTTTGGCTTTTCCTCTCGCTTACGGCGGGATGGATCTAGTCCGTAACCAGAAATTCAATTTTATTGCAGCACTGGGTTTTATCAGCGTGTTACTGACCGGTGGGATTGGCCTACTCGAGCTCGATACCCGTTGGTTAGCCTTAAAAGAGGCGCTGATCCCCGGCATTATTGGCTTGGCGGTGTTAGGGTCAACCTTTACCCGCTACCCACTGATGCAGAAGTTAATACTGAATGACACCGTGCTCAACCTCTCGTTGATCAATCAGCGGTTAAAAGAGAGCGGGCAATCCGACGCCTTTGAGCGTTGTTTGATGTGGTCTAACTATCTATTCGCCAGCACCTTTGTGTTCTCATCGGCGATGAACTATTTCCTTGCCACGTGGATTGTCACCAGCCCTGCCGGCACGCCCGCGTTTAATGAAGAGTTAGGCAAGATGACGCTGTACAGCTACCCGATGATTGCTATCCCTAGCATGTTGATGATGTTCGGCATCTTTTACTACATATGGCGTCAGATACGCGCGATGACAGCGCTAGAAACAGAGCAAATCTTCCACCTGAAATAACAAACGCCACGCGCGATGTTCAGAACAGATCAAAAAAAGGGAGGATAGCCTCCTCCCTTTAATATCACTTCCACCCTTGACGCCACTTCTCGTCACTTTTGAGCTCACGCCAGTCAATCGGATATTCTTTTTTCGACAGCACTGACTCGAGCACGCACAACACCACTGTACCCTCTTCATCATACTCAACGTCGGAGACCAAAAAGTGCTTCTCGCGATTAATGGGTTTGACCGCCGTCCACTTGCTATTGTGTAACTTGGCTGGATTGATTTGGTTCACGACTGCCCCGTTAGATACTGCATCGGTTAAAAATAACGATCCCCATTACGAACGTGGTTCGGTTTGGTTCAATGGCTGGGGTTGGTGTAACTCGTTGAGAATAAACTACTCGAGACGCGCAGCTTCACCGATACAGACCCAAGACTCCCAACAGTTATTACCCCAATCTACTGACGCATCCTGAGAGCAAGTAGGGTACAATACAGCATTGGCTCCTAGCTGAACAGCCTTTATCTTCAATTGAGTCATCGCTGCTTGTTCTGAAGTATCTCCACTAAATGCTGATCCTTTGCAAGAAATACCTTTTATTTTTCCTTTAGAGACATAATTTAAAGAACCAGGGTTTTGGATGATTTCGATTTCATTCATCGCTTTTATCTGCGTCAAAGATAAATCATCAACACGCTCGACCTGACCAAATCCGGCACAGCCTGTCAAAAATAAAACCAACAATGGTAATAGAACTTTCTTCATTATTTCCCCCATTTTAACTCGTTCCCACGCTCCTGCGTGGGAATGCATATGGATTTTGAATCATGGGCACAATCCGCCACAAGATCACCGAACGGCACTTGATCTCTGTTCTAACACTCGCGGACAACGTCAATACCTTTAGCGAACAAGCCCTAGCCAGCGTAACGTTACACAGGTTATGGTGCTGTTTGTGTTTGAATGATAGCTAGATATGCATTCCCACGCGGGAGCGTGGGAACGAGAAATTTTTTTACAAGAAAATAGAAAGTCAACTGCGCGATGCTTTCTATTATTCATTACACCTACGCTAACTCGAATACTACCTCATACATTTTCTCTGAGGATTCAAATATTTCGCTTTTTCTATCAAGTGCACTTTTTGCTTCAGAAGAAACTTTTATTAGCTTGCATTTTGCAGCTACCTGTGCGGAAAAAATTATATTCCTTTGGGACTCTGTACTAATTGATTTCTTAAAATATCGAAGCTTGTTTTCACTAAAACAGCTTCTCACAAACTCTGTTAAATCTGGGTCATGTTGTAGCCACGCGGACTGCCTTAGAATTTCTTTTTCTGGTGAAACAAATCTTGACTTAAGCTTGTTCATTAAACTAGCTTCACTACCAGAAAACTCGTATACAATCACTTTATTATCCAGAGTAGAATATACATTGGACGCTCCAACTTCTGAGGCGATGCTACCTGAGACGGCTTTATGACTCACTCCCGCATTGATTTCTATGTCAGTAGAAGTGCTTTCTGAACGTTTACTATCAGAGAATATTGTAACTTTCTTTGCACCAGCATTTCTCGCTGCATTTACTAGCTCTGTATCTTGATTGGTAAGAAAGGAGTCGTCAAAGAATTCACTAATTGGAATTAGCTCTTTGAGTGGGCTTTTCATGTGGGCTGGGTGCACTACTAAAAACTCATTAGGAAGAGCTTTATCCAATAGATAACCATCAAGTTTTACACCAGGCTCTAAGTAATCTAAAGATAAGGTACTTTTCTTATTTTCATCATCTGTAAGCATAAATAGCTTTTGGTCTGGCACCCCCTGAAACATCAAGTTACATCTATACAAGAATGCTTTTTCACAGTCAGTATGCTGGTTGTCTGCACCAATAATGTCTTCAATAATCTTGATCCAACTGTCATGCGCAATATCATTAATGACTTCCCATCGACGTTGTAGCTCGTCCATATCGCACGGGGCTTCGATTTGTAGACTTCTTAGAAATTCGCAATCTTCATATTTAGAAACTTGATACTCGATATAGTCATTTATTACTTTTTCTTCTTCTTCACTAATATTACCATCAGCGTGAGCAGCAGCCGTAGCAAGCTTAACCATAAAATCTAGTTCTTGCTGCTTTTCTTTCCTTAATTGAGGTTTTTTAGGCCTCATCTCATCATTATCGTTCGTTTTTTCTTCATCGTCCATGAAATAATTATAGGCAGCGACCAAACCAGCCCCAACCCCTGCGGCTGCTATTAATGGTAATGGCATTTATAACTCCTTAATATACGCGTTAAGTATCAGCTTATTGTATGGGTAAAAATCCTGTAAAAATAGAGCTCAGTTTCATATGCTTAGCCAACAATAAATATAACGTACAGCAAAGCTGGCACATAATTTTTCAACAGTTTTAGTGGCAGGTTTGAAGTCCGACAGCAGCCACTTATTAGGTCTTTATCTATTTTCTGGATGAACTCTTTCTTTCAGGATTTCGGCAATATTTTGTGCAGAAAGAGGCTGAAAATTCAAATTTTTAAAAATCGGTTTAAACACTGAAAGCATCCGACGATATGAATCTATCGAAGGGCAATGTGAGTTAAAATCACGCCCTTTAAACTCTTCAAATCTATCTAGGTCATTTACTAAAAATGAAGCTGTACCCATATATTCGGTCTCATTATTTCCATCGAATCCGGGGAATTTAGGGTCTTTACCAAATGGAGAAGCTTCTCTTTCAACGAACTCTTTAGATTCATTAGAGAGGTTTTCATAACTTCTTTCTATCATGCTCCACATATCTAAAACATCAAGGACTTCCTTCACAACTTCGGGAGTTTCTTGTTCCTCAAAAGGTATTCCTACATATTTCCAAGGAATGCTCCAAGTGTTATTTGAGAAGATCGCGGAGCGAATAAAGTCTGGCTCTACCTCACCCTCAACACCAAGCTTGTCATATAATTCACTAAGCATTAAAAGGATTAGCTTTTCACCATCTGTAATTTTCATATTTTTACCCTTTAATTTTTAGCAACATTTTCTTTCTTTTCATCAGAAAGCTGTTTCACGAATGGCATGAAGCTATTAATTTTATAGTAAATGCTTTTTCCTGATTCTTTTTTCTCTTCAAATGACTTCGCCTCTGAAAGCGATTCGATATCAGGGTGCAACTGCTCACACAATTCCTTTGCTTTGTTTTCAAAGAAGTCAGTGAAATGAGAACTATGCTCGTTTATGAACCTTGAGTACTCTTCTACCTCTTTTGCGATTGAGCCACAGTTTACGCCCCTTAGTAGCGACTGATTACAAGATGGCCCAACCTTCGAGACAACTTTCAGTATTCTGCTAGTTTCCACATGAACGTGAGACACCTCGACAATCTTTCTTCGTTCTACTATCTCGCCTTTAACATTTTCGGCCTTTGTTGCGGCATTAGAAGCTTTACGCGCTTCAATAAAGGCCCAAACAGCAGCCGCTATAGATGCTAGCGATCCAATAACTGATATCCATGTTTGAATTGTGCTCAATTCTTGAATTCCTCTTTGGGCATAACGCTGAGCGAAGCGGCGGCTGAAAGCCATCCTCCTTACGCGTCTTGTTGGGTTTGAGACTTAAAACGGGATATCCGAGAGCTCGAGATTGAAATCAAATTCATGGTCATAGTTCCCGTCAGTTGTCTCTAGTCTGATGATGCCTCGACCACCTATATTGGTGCTGTCAGGTATTTCGTCACCGTTCCATGCCCTTGCGATGACCCTCTTCGCCTGAAGTCGAATCTGGGACCATCCACCCGCACCGAGCTTTGAAGCCGGCGGTGTAATCAAATATCGTCGTTTAAAAGGCTTTATATCGGCCTCTGAAAATGGACAGTCTTTCCCTTCTTGAGTAATACGCCAATCATTGCCAGCGTAAAGGTATGTCGCTGAAATTTCGGGAGAATACTTGTTTGTTTTATTATGGAGATCGATAGTGAAATTGATGATAGCTTCTGATAAATGCTCGGTATTGGATAGGTAGCCCGTTGGCGGTTTAACGTCGACTTGGATCTTGCTACTAGTACGTGCTTCTGATTCAGCTTTTGCCCACTCAATATTTTTTTCTAGTTCGGATTTGAGGTAAGAAATTGAATCACCGTAAACGACATGGCGACGATGCTTCAGATCAAAGGGTATATCGTCAGCATTTTTGGTCAGTAGGATGTAAATCTTATCTCTTGCATGGGCGTACCCTAATTCGTAAAAAACGTTGGGGTTCCTGTCTGATAAGTCAGCAATTACGAAATCCGCTACATCAATTTGTCTGTAGATGCGGTCCAGCATCCCTTCATTAAATAACTGCTCATCTAAGCGCTGTGCTAAGACATCACAATTTTCGGAAGCCTCTTTAATTCCAAGCTTATAGACATCTTCGAATTCACTGCTGAAGGGCATTAGTACAAAGGCAAAAGGTTTAGTTTTCTGGTGACTCAAAACATCCTCCTAGTCAAACCCAACATTGTATTCGCATGCATGCTCGATTTATCAAAACCGTTATACGCCACGTCTTATCCATAACCAAATGATACTAATGAAGTTTTTTATCTTTATCACTAAGTCCTCAGAGGTGATAGTATGCACGCCGCCTATCTCCACTCGGGCATTCACTCTACCCCCAAGCGTTAATCTGTAACCATCCATCCACTCACCACGCTACCGCCGATCAGTTATCGGCACCTAACACGCCATCTATTGGCTGATTTGCGGGTTAGTGTATCAAGCGCTGTTTTGCTTTTCGTGCGCTATTGTCTAAAGTGTTAGCCAAGCCATATTTTGTGAAATGGGTACAAAAAAAGCGGCCTGGGTGGCCGCTTGGGGTCTCGACGTGGTTTGCCCTACCGCGCAAAGCGGGTGGCGTGGAAGGCGAGGTGTTCATCAATAAAGGTACTGATGAAAAAGTAGCTGTGGTCGTAACCAGGTTGCATGCGCAAGGTAAGCGGGGAGTTGTGTTTCTCTGCCGCTTGTTTCAGGGCTTGCGGGTTAAGCTGCTCGGCCAAAAAGCCGTCGTTGTCGCCTTGGTCCACCAGCATCGGCATGGCGGTGGGGCCTTGGGCGAGTAACACGGTGGCATCGTAGGCTTGCCATGTTTGTTCGTCATCACCTAAATAGGCACTAAAGGCCTGTTTGCCCCACGGGCACTCGGTGGGATGACAAATCGGGCTGAACGCGGAAATGCTGCTGTAGCGTGAGGGGTTACGCAAACCAATCACTAACGCGCCGTGGCCGCCCATGCTGTGTCCGGCAATCGCGCGCTGGTTGTTGACCGCAAAATGCGATTCAATCAGCTCCGGTAGTTCGTTGGCAACGTAGTCGTACATCTGGTAGTGCGACTGCCATGGCGCTTGGGTGGCATTGACATAAAACCCCGCCCCTTGGCCGAGATCGTACTGATTGGCGTCGGCCACGCCCTCGCCGCGTGGGCTGGTGTCTGGCGCCACAATCGCCATGCCCAAGGTGGCGGCTTGTTTAAACGCGCCGGCCTTTTGCATAAAGTTTTCGTCAGTGCAGGTCAGGCCCGAAAGCCAATAAAGCACCGGCACAGGTTGTTCTTTCGCTTTCTCTGGCAGAAAGATCGCAAACGTCATTTTGCCGTTGATGGCGCTTGAGTCATGCTGCCAACGTTGATGCCAACCGCCTGCGACTTTGTTTTCGCTTATTTTTTCTAGTTGCATGGTTATTTTACCACCGCGTTGCCACGGCGGCCGTCCTGTTATTGGTCCATATGGATCACGCTGCGAATGCTTTTGCCTTCGTGCATCAGGTCAAAGGCACGGTTCACTTCATCAAGGCCCATGGTGTAGCTAATGAATTCTTGCAGGCCAAACTCACCATCGAGGTAACGCTCGACAATGCCGGGTAGCTCTGAGCGGCCTTTAACGCCACCAAATGCCGAGCCTTTCCAGACGCGCCCTGTCACCAGCTGGAACGGACGGGTCGAAATCTCTTGGCCCGCACCGGCAACACCAATGATCACTGACTCGCCCCAGCCTTTGTGGCAGCATTCCAGCGCTTGACGCATCACATCAACATTGCCGATACATTCAAACGAGTAATCGACGCCGCCGTCAGTCATCTCCACAATCACTTGCTGGATTGGCTGGTCATAATCTTGCGGGTTAATCACATCGGTGGCACCCAGCTGCTTGGCAAGGGTGAATTTGCTCTCATTAATATCAATGCCGATGATGCGGCTCGCGCCGGCCATACGTGCGCCGATGATGGCTGACAGGCCAATGCCACCTAAACCGAAAATCGCCACTGTGTCGCCTTTTTCTACTTTGGCGGTATTCATCACCGCGCCCATGCCGGTGGTGACACCACAGCCAAGCAAGCAAACTTCTTCCAGCGGCGCGGCTTTGCTCACTTTCGCCAATGAGATCTCGGGCAATACGGTGTATTCCGAGAAGGTCGAGCAGCCCATGTAGTGGAAAATGGTCTCGCCGTTAATCGAAAAGCGTGAGGTGCCATCTGGCATCAGGCCTTTGCCTTGGGTTTCACGCACTGCGCCACACAGGTTGGTTTTGCCAGATTGGCAGAATTTACACTCACCACATTCGGCGGTGTAAAGCGGGATCACATGGTCGCCCACTTCCACGCTGGTGACGCCCTCGCCGACCATTTCAACAATCCCGCCGCCTTCGTGGCCGAGAATCGAGGGGAAGACGCCTTCAGGATCGTCGCCCGATAAGGTGAACGCGTCGGTATGGCACACACCAGTGGCGACGATTCTGACCAACACCTCACCCGGCTTAGGCAGTTCAACGTCGACCTCTTCCATTTTCAGTGGCTGGCCTGGCCCCCAGGCAACCGCGGCTTTAGATTTGATATGTGTTTGTCCTGGCTGGATGGTTAGTGCCATTGAAGGTTCCTTTCTGTGCTTGTTAATTGCGTACCTGACTATGCTAACCAAGTTAGATTTAGTTATAATCCCGCAAATTTGAAAATTATTATTTCACTCACGTAATAATGTATATGGGTGAATAATGACAGGATAGACAGCAATGGCGCCCCATTGGGAAGGACTTAACGAATTTTTATCGGTCGCCGAGCATGGCAGCTTCACGCAAGCGGCCAATAAACTCGATACCACGGTGGTGTCAGTCAGTCGCCGGGTGGCTGCGCTCGAGGCGTATTTGGGGGTGAAGCTGTTTCATCGTACCACCCGCAAAGTGTCACTCACCGACGAAGGGGAACTTTATTATCAACGCTGCCGACCGCTGATCGCGGCGTTGGTGGATGCCGAACAAACCATTACCCAGGCTCAGTCGTTACCCGCGGGGCAGATTCGTGTCACCGCACCGGTAAACTTTGGTGAGCAATATATTGCCCCTTTACTTGCGCCATTTTTAACCGCTTACCCGCAAGTGTCGATCGATTTACACCTGACTAACCGACGCGTGGATCTAACCGATACTGGCACCGATGTGGCGATCCGCATTGGTCACTTACCCGACTCGAGCCTTAAGGCAAAACGGTTGGGATCGCGCCAATTAACCATCTGTGCCAGCCCTGGCTATTTAGCCGCTCATGGCTATCCTGATTCACCCAGTGCACTCAGTCGCCATACCTGTTTGGTGGGATCAAATGAACATTGGCATTATCAAAGCAGCGGTAAAATTCGCACACTGACCGTATCGGGAAAGTTACGCTGTAACTCTGGTGTGGCCTTACTGGATGCGGCCAAGCACGGTTTAGGATTGGCGCAACTGCCACATTATTACGTGCAATCCGCGTTGGTAAGCGGCGAGTTGGAAGAAGTATTAACCGATTATCGGGTGGACGATGAGGGCATTTGGGCGCTGTATCCAAGTGGGCGTCAATTGCAACCCAAGATAGCCGCCTGGCTGGCATATCTTGCCGAGCACTTACCCGCCCAGCAGCTACGAACCGGTGTTTAGTAACCTCTGCTTTTTTGATGATTAAGCAAAAAAATCGCCAGCACAGGGCTGGCGATTAAGGTTACTGGGGTACACGCTGAATTAGTCGCGCGCCGCCCGCAATGTGTTCTCGGTGGGTTTAATTGCCGAGATTTTGAATGCGCCGACATGGTGGTCCAAGGTGCGTGCCAAACCGGCCAAGTCTTGGCTGCTGGCTTCTAAACTATGGCTATCATCCAGCCCTGCTTGCGCCGCTTGGTTAACCGTATCCATATTGACGTTGATTTCATTGGCCACGCTCGATTGCTCTTCGGTCGCCGTTGCCACATGGGTGTTCATGTCCAAGATGGTGCTGACTTGCGTAGCAATGCTTTCCAGTGCGGTCAGTGCTTGCTCAGTAGCACGGTTGCCTTCGGTAGTCAGCGCCTTGCTGGTATCCATGGCATCAACCGCGTTTTTCGCTTCTTGCTGAAGGTGATCAATGGTTGATTGAATCTCTTCGGTCGATTGCGAGGTTTTAGTCGCCAGGCTGCGCACTTCATCAGCCACCACCGCAAAGCCACGTCCCGCTTCGCCCGCGCGTGCTGCCTCAATGGCTGCGTTCAAGGCAAGCAAGTTCGTTTGCTCGGAGATCCCGCGAATTACATCCAGAATCGACACAATGGATTGGGTGCGTTCGGCCAGCGAGGTGATCACCGTCGACATATTGTCCATCTCAGTGTCGAGCTGGTTAATCGTCGCGGTTGCTTCGCTCAAGGTTTGCTTACCGGCTTCGGTTTCGCTGTTCGCCGATGAGGCCGAGTCCGCCGCGCTAGACGCACTTTGCGAGATCTCATTAATGGTGGCGATCATTTCGTTCATTGAGGTGACCACCAGCAAGGCTTGTTCGCTTTGCGACTCGCCACGTTTTAGTGAGTGCGCCGCTTTATCACGCAGCGATTCAGCCGAACGTCCCAGCTCTTCGCCGGTTTCCACCACATTGGCGATGATTTGGTCGATTTTTTCCACAAAGGTATTAAACGCCACCGAAATCCGGGTAATTTCGTTGTTACCAGTGACAGGCAAGCGCACCGTTAAATCGCCATCGCCTTTAGAGATATCAGTCAGCGCATCCTCGAGGCCTTTTAGTGGCGCGAATAAACGGCCTAATAGCCATACCAACACCAGGGTACAACCGACAAAAATCAAGCCAATCGCGGTAAGCTGGGCAATGGCGATACCATTAGCAGCGCTGTCTACCTCAGTAATCGGGATGCCAACATCAAACGCGCCCCACAGGCGGCCATCGACATAAACCGGCATCATGATGTCGTATACCCACACCTCTTGCACATCGGCATACCAGCGAGAATGCTGCGGTTGGCCTTGGCCAGCCCCGGCGACGGTATAGTTATCGCTATACACCTTGCCAAGCTTTTGGGTGTCGCTGTGAGCGATGGCTTTGATGTTTTTATCAATCATCACCGCATAGCTGATGTCGTCTCGACCTTTAAGATCGGACACCATGTCTTGCAGATCAGCGGTAGGCGTGGAGGAGTTTTCTAAGATGTATTCCGCACGGTCGGCAAGTAGCTCAGCCTGTGCTTGCGAACGTTTAAGAATAATGTTGTCTATCTCGTCATGCGAGATAAAGGTAGTGGCCGTGATGCTTGCAATGGCGGCCACCGCAAACATGGCACAGACCACGATCAAAATGAGTTTTTTCACTACGCTGCCTTGTTAAATGATGGGGAAGGACTAAAGCCGTCACAACCGGCGCGTAATGTGCCGAAAAATTCAGTGTCGAACAGTATGAGAGACGGCTGACTTCCTCTCTGTACATAATTGTTAAACAGAATCATAGCGACAGGTCGGAGGAGAAACAAGCGATACCTCGCAAAAGTCAAATTAGGATGAGATGTTTACCGCAAAAATAATCACTATTAATTGACTAAAGCGAGGAAGGTATTCGGTCGTTCATACGCTTACGCGGCACCAAACCGGGTCGCGGAAAAGCAGTTAAGCAGCTTATGCACCATAAAACACAACATCAAGGTGAGCACAATCGCTACCAGGTTACTACTCACTCTGTATAAGGCATCATACATAAAGTCTTGGTTGGGGCTTAAGTATTGCCCGAATAAGATCCCAAGCGTAGCCATGGCACCAAACCCCACACCTGAGCCCCCGGCCTCTTTTAAGTGCGCTTTGGCAAACAGCATGGTGCCTATCCATAACAGCGGGATCACTAAAATCAGCACGTTAAACCAATCATATAAAATGACTTGGCAGCCAATGCCGTAAGCGACGCCGAGCACTGTGCCTATCGCCCGTTTTCGGGCATAGCTGAGCGAGCCATTCCAGTGCATCGGAAACAGCAACAACACAGTGGTGGCTTGCGCTGAAATCGAATCGCGCAAATCAAATAACTGAAAGATGAAAAACGAGACCGTCGCCAAGGTCGCGCCCATTAGCGCTTCGTGGCGCATCCGGTGCGATTGTTTTCCCCCTGCCGGTGCAGCTGGTGGCTGACGCGGCGTCACATCGGGAATTAACCAGGTCACTAAATACGCCACCGCGACCGATAACACATTGGCGCCCAGGTTACCAAAGATTAAGGTGTTAATGGGTAAATCGGGATAGCTGGCAAAGTGCAGCATAATGCTGAGGCTTAAAACACTGTTGGCCCCAAAGAGGAAAAAGCGCCCTTTGGACATACAGGCAAACTTATAGGTGAAGAGCAAGAACACCAGCGGTGTCATTAACCCAGGATGCGCGCCAAACAATCCCCCTAGCAGCCCGACCTCTATCCCACTGATCACCGCCGAGGCGAGCAATTGCCGTGCAGCGCGACCGTTAATCACTGGGACAAGCCCAAGCAACAACATCGGCGTGACAGTAAAAAACACTCCGAAGCTAAAACCGAAAAACTTACACACCGCAAAACCGAGCGTCGCACCTGTGGCAATGCGCGCGCACTGGCGCACATCGTTATCGCTTAAGGGGTGATGCCATAACCTCATCGTCAGCTCCCCCTTAGTAGATGTAGTGCAGCATACTCAAAAAGCCGACTTGCGCGCTGGCCAGCCACTGCGTCACCGCGCTTTCAGGCATTATCTGAACCGTGGCGCGTGCGCCTGTTGGCAAGGCGTGATCAGGCCATTCGTCGAGTTGAATGTGTAGACGCATTCGCTGTGCATCACGCACCCAGCGGTTGGAGTTTGAAGGCGACGCCAGTTGGCCATTGGCGTCGATTTGTCCGGCACTGACTCCGGCATCAACACTGCTCACGTGTCCCGCGTACAGTTTGCCCGGCTCGCTATCAAATGTGACATTCACTGCGGTACCCGTCTGTACATCGCGCACACTTTTTTCACGAAAATCGGCAATCACATCGGCGCGCTCAGACACCAAGGCCATCAGCGGTTTGCCCGCACTGGCATACGCCCCCACATCCAGCTGCAAGTTCGTCACCACCCCATCATGGCTGGCTTTAACGGTAGTGTAGGATTGATTCAATTGCGCTTTCTTTAACTTACTCAGCGCCACTTGTTCAGCGATATTGCTCGCACCATCGCCACCGCGTTGGATCTGGAGGGCACTCACACGCGCTTTCGCCGCTTCCCATTTGGCGCGAGCGGTATTAGCGGCGCTGATCGCATCATCACGCTGCTGCTGAGAGACGCCATTTTTGGCAAACAAGGCTTTTAAACGTTTGGCTTCACGCGCTTTTTGTGCCAAGACCGATGCCAACGCTGAGACATCTTGCCGCGCAGCCATTAGTGAGGCATCCAACTGGGCGTTCGTTTGTCTCGCTTGGGCCAGGGCGAGCTTGGCTTGGTCGACGGCGATACGATAAGGCGCACGCTCAATTTTAAATAGTACATCGCCTTTTTGAACGCGCTGGTTGTTTTCTACTGCCAAGGCGCTAACCGGCCCACTGACTTGCGGGGCCACTTTAGTCACGGTGCGTGTCACCATCGCATGGGGCGTTAGTGGCATCAGGTTATCTGCCGCCAAAAAGTAGCCAAAGATCAACACAAAACTGAGGGCGGCCACTTTTACCCAACGCGCAAATTTTTCATCTGGTGTCATTCGTCTTTCTTACCTCTATTACTTATTATTCTGTGCCGTGGTCATCTGCGGTGGTGGCGGTATAGTCCATCGCATTTTGATTAATAGTGACTAACACCCGCTCCAAGGCATCAAAATCTTCAGCCGCGATACCCGAGAGCAAATGCTTGCGCACCCGCAATACCCGCGCTTCGATGCGAGACATGAGTTCACTGCCACTGGCGGTGACATGCACGGTACGGGTGCGCTTATCCTCGGGCGAGCAGCGCCGTGTGATCAGCCCCTGCGCTTCCAAATGCTTCAAGGTGCGCATTAACGAACCCAGTTCAATTTCCAGCGCCAGTGCCAATTCACTTTGGCTGATGCCATCTCCCAATCGACGCAACATCCAAAGCGCACTCCAGCGCGGATAGCTCAGCCCCAGAGGTTCAAGCTCTGAATTCGCCACACGGCGCCATAATCGCGCCGTGCGCCCTAAGTGCTCAGCGATAGACATGTGTTCGGGATTGGGCGATGTCATCGAGTTTTCCTTCCATCGTGAAAATACTTAGCAGGCTAAGTAATACCAGGCTGGTACTATAAAATAGTTAGCAGGCTAAGTAAATAGAAAGGTGATGTGCATCACAAAAAAGTGACAGGCTGGCTGAGGGAAACGTGCTCGCTGCTCCCCGCCATCTCTGGTAATCTATCGTGCGTCATCTTTTTGTTTGTAAAGGAATTACCATGCACGATTTGTGGGATCGCCACCTCCGTTATCGCAGCCATCATGTTGATGTACCGCTGGATCATAGTGACATTGATAGCCCCTCAATCTCGATTTTCGCCCGCGAAGTGGTTGATACACGTAAAAATGAACAAGACTTACCCTGGCTGGTGTATTTCCAAGGTGGTCCTGGCATGGAGTCACCCCGCCCTAATGGTGCGAGCGGTTGGTTAAAACGGGCACTAGACGATTACCGCGTGTTGTTGCTCGACCAACGCGGCACGGGCTTAAGCTCGCCGGTAAATCACCAAACGCTTGCCCACCTCACAGCCGCCGAGCAAGCGGACTACCTGAGCCATTTTCGTGCCGATAGCATCGTGAAAGACGCCGAGTGTTTACGCGAGGCGTTAGGCATCAAGCAATGGGCGATCCTGGGTCAAAGCTTTGGTGGGTTTTGTGCACTTACCTATTTGTCGTACTTTCCGCAATCGCTGTCGCGCGCCTTCGTCACTGGCGGCATTCCACCGATTGAAGGACATGCCGATGCGGTATATCAAAAAACCTATCAGCGGGTGGAGGACAAAAACCAGCAGTTTTTCGCCCAATTCCCGGACGCACAAGCCCGCTGTCACGAGATTGCCCAGTATCTGCAAAACAATGCGGTGACACTGCCAAACGGTCAGCCGTTTACGGTGGAGCAGTTCCAAACCATTGGCCTAAATCTCGGTCGCGGTCATGCCGGGCTGCCGCTTTATTATTTGCTGGAACGTGCGTTTATTGAGGTGAATGGCGAGCGTGTGCTGAGCTATCCATTCCTTGATGCGATGCAGGCAGAACAAGGGTATTTAACCAATCCGTTCTACGCTATTTTGCATGAATCGATTTACTGCCAGCAGCAGGCGTCGCAGTGGTCAGCCCATCGGGTACGCGATCAGTTCCCGCAGTTCCACTACCAGCCCGACCAACCTTTCCGCTTTACCGGTGAAATGGTCTATCCATGGATGTTTGACCAACTCGCCACGCTCAAACCACTCAAAGACGCCGCCATGCTACTGGCGGGAAAAACCGATTGGCCGGCGCTTTATGATCTCGAGGCACTCAAGCACAACACGGTGCCGCTCGCCTGTGCCACCTATGTAGATGATATGTTTGTCGAGTTCGATTATTCCCGTCAAACCTTGGCGAAGATTGCTAACAGCCAAGCGTGGATGACTAACGAGTACGAGCACAATGGCATTGGCGTCGATGGCGAGCGTATTTTGGATCGCTTAATCGATATCGGCGATAACCTAGCTGCCCTTCATGGTTAATGACGTCTTACTTTAGCGATAATGACGGCCATGCCTTAACGACTCAGGCATGGCCACACCGCTGTCTACTATCCGATCAGGCCAGAGCAGAAATTTTCAGCGCAACAAACTGTGATCTAATTCAAATCAATTATTGGCGCTGATAAAGCTGATACGCTAGTTGTTAATACGGTGCACACCGGTTAAACGTATAAAAATGTTCGCTTACGACTGTCTCATTAATGTATCGCTTACTCCCGCGGGTTTTGTCTTTATCACTGGGCAATGAAGCATCTGTCAAGCGCTTGCATGTTCCGTTAATTGGCGTAGTATAAATGCGTTCTCTCAGGGAACAGGACGTTCCCAGCACGATGTTGGCGTAGGAAGTCGTGCCACCGTACATCGTCACTTTTCTTTTCACACTTTGCGTTCACACAGATGAAAATTGTAAGTAAAACAGGCAAGAAGAGAGCCATCTTTTACRAATCTAGTGTTTTCTTTGATAAATTATGGTCTCGCGATAAAACGCCCGTTTCTATCCTTTTACTCGCGGTAGTCATTGGCTTTTTAGGTGGCGTGGTGGTCACCCTTTTCGAACTCGCCATCCATTCACTGTCTCAATCCAGAACCGACTGGCTAGACAGCAATATCAGCTCGATGCTCCCTTTAGGCGTGCTCGCGTTTCTCATTAGCGCAGGACTCGCCTTGGTCGGCTATTGGCTTGTCCATCGTTTTGCCCCTGAAGCGGCAGGGTCTGGTATCCCAGAAGTTGAGGGCGCGATGGAAGGCATTCGCCCCTCACGGTGGTGGCGAGTTATCCCGGTGAAATTTTTTGGCGGTTTAGGCGCGTTGGGCTCGGGGATGATTCTCGGCCGCGAAGGCCCAAGCGTGCAAATTGGTGCCAATATTGGCCGAATGGTCACCGATACCTGCCGCATCAAAGACAGAAACAGTAATCAAACACTGCTGGCCTCCGGGGCCGCAGCGGGGCTTGCGGCCGCTTTTAACGCACCACTGGCGGCGATCATGTTTGTGGTTGAGGAAATGCGACCGCAATTTCGCTATACCTTGATTTCAATTAAAGCGGTAATTATCGCCGCAATTGTCGCGGACATTGTTTTTCGGTATATCAATGGCCAAGAGGCAGTGATCGTGCTGCCACAATATGAAACCCCACCGCTCATTTCTCTTTGGTTCTTTCTCGCCCTCGGTTGCTGCTTCGGCGTGTTTGGCGTGTTGTTTAACTTTTTGATTATTCGCTTTCAGGATTTTTTCCAGCGCTTTTATCAAAAAAGCCAAACACGGATCTGGCTAGTCGGTGCCACCTTAGGTGGCTTTTTTGGTCTGCTACTTATCTACGCCCCTGAGCTGACCCATGGCGGGATTAACTTGGTGCCGGACTTCGTCACCCTCAATTATTCAATCAGTGCCCTGCTGTTTATCTTTATGGCGCGCACATTACTGACAGTGATTTGCTTTAGCTCGGGTGCGCCTGGGGGCATTTTTGCGCCCATGCTGGCGCTAGGCACCTTGTTAGGCACTGTTTATGGGTTAGTGGTTGCCAATATGTACCCAGAAATGGGCATAGAGCCGGGGATGTTTGCCATTGCTGGCATGGGTGCCTTATTTGCGGCCACGGTGCGCGCGCCGATTACCGGTATTTTGTTGGTGATTGAAATGACCAACAACTATTATCTGATTTTGCCGTTAATCATCACCACCCTCGGTGCCACCTTGGTCGCACAGTTGCTGGGCGGACAACCAATTTATACGGAGCTATTGCGTCGTAAAGTGCGCGAGCAGAAACTTCGGATAGAAAATGCATCTCAATGAGGGATGCCGTGTTTTTCGAGTAGAGCGGTTATTTCTCCGCTCTTTTTCATTTTGCGAACACTAGCGTTCAGTGGCTCAATAAGAGCTTGATGCCGCTGATGAATCGCCAAATAGATGGGGATGGACTCGATAGGGCTATCCCCCATGCGCACATTAGTTAGTTGCTCTTTTTCAATAATGCTTGCCACGCCCACATAAGCCACCATGGCTTGTACCCGATTGCTATTGACCATATTCAACGCGGCACGCTCACTCCTCGCACCGACCATTTCCCACTGGTACTTATCCGCAATCATTTGCGCTACTTGGTCACCAATCACTCCCACTACACGTTGATAGTCTTGAGGGTTGCCAACATATGTATGGCCAAACAGGTGATAACCGACGGAAAACAGTGATTCACTCGGATAAAGCGCCTGAGGCGTGTCCTGGTAGACCAACCGCGTGCGTCCAAAATCAATATCAATGATCCCTTTAGCGAGTGCATTCTCTGCCCGTGCTAACGGCATTTCTATCCAAGCGAGTTCGATTTGTGGGTCAACCGAGTCAAAAACCCGCTCGACGATCGCTTTAGTCGCGGATGACATTGCACCCGTATGATCGCGATATGCAACAGTGAGTGTGTTTGCCAGTCCACTCAACGGCAACCAGCAAACCATTAATATCCACCATCTCGTCACAGTGCCACCTCAAATCGTTTTCGCACTCTTAGAGATTAGAAGACGGAAAAGGCGACGTCCATATGCAACACGTGACGCTGTCACGAGGCATCGGTAGCTATGCACTCGAGAGAGGCTGCAATATCTTCAGACACGACGCGCGACTGGGTAACTCACCAAATTCGGCGCGCACGATCAGCCCCTCTAATAACGTCATCACGGTGTCGACATCCTCAGACCCGACAATGCCTTCAATCATATTGCGAATTTTGCGCTTATGCGCTTTGGCAATCGCTGTAACTTGGCTGTCTGTAGTGCTCTTAAATTCTCCAATCGCATGCATAAACATACAACCTTTGAAGTCGTCTTGTTTGAACCACGCCAGATGCCAATCGAGGAGCGCCATCAATTGGGCATCTTTATCCTGATGCGCATCAATAGCCTGCTGCAGCCCTTGTTCAAATCTTGTATGGCGCGCTTGCAGCACAGCCTCAATCAAGGCCGACTTAGCGCCAAAGTGCCGGTACATTGAGGTCTTTGAGACCGCGGCTTCATCACGGATTTTGTCGACGCCCACGGCGGTGTAACCAAACTGATTAAATAACGACTCGGCCACCGCCAAGATGTGATCGCGTTTGCTCATCATGCTCTCCAAAAAAGACTTGTCATAAAGTGTACCGATCTGTACTCTTCAAAACAATGTGTACAGATCGGTACACTTTATTCGACCATTGAAGGAGCGAGTATGAAACGACTAAAAGGTGGCGGTGCGTTACCGCCTAAACCCACTTGGATTCAACTGACAAAAGGCTTACTGGGAGGATTTTTTGGCATTCTCACCTTAACAATGCTGAATCAAACCACTGGCGTGCCTTGGCTGATGGCACCATTTGGCGCAACCTGTGTGATTTTATTTGCGGCACCTCAATCACCGCTCGCGCAACCGAGAAATGTGATTGTGGGTCACTTACTGACCGCCAGTGTGGGGCTGGCCATGTTGTATGGCGTAGGAAGTGAGAGTTGGATGATCGCACTGGCAGTTGGCCTTGCGATTATGCTGATGCAAGCCTGCCGTGCCGTTCACCCACCGGCAGGGGCAAATCCACTGGTAATCATGCTAGCGGGGACTCAAGTGGTAGGCATTGATTATTTATTTACGCCCGTGCTCGCAGGCAGTGTCGCACTGGTAACCATTGCAGCAGTGATCAACAACCTCGGTGAACCACATCATTGGCCTGTGTATTGGCATGGGATCAAGCGGGGCTAAAAGAACTCGGTTCCTGAGTCGTACAAGGCTCAGGAACCACTTTTAAAAGCTCAAGAAATTGGCGCCTTTTCTATGAGTACCGTCCCCGACGCATCCGACTCATCCGTAATAAAAATACAAGTGTGATATTTATCACTCTATGAATCATTATTAACCAGACTAGTAGTGTGATATTTATCACTCTAGTTTTTTATTTCACTATTCTAAAAAAATAAAGAGTGATCTGTATCACTA
>NZ_MUES01000023.1:0-43755 GCF_001995745.1 Salinivibrio sp. ML323
ATAGTAGATCTAATAAATAGTAGATCTAATAAAAGATCTATATAAAGATCTTATATATATAAAGCCAATGCGCTTTAACGATCCGGATCAAGGTTTGGTTCCCTGTTGGCAGAAAAAGCGCTAGAATGTCGCCCCTTTTGCTTAGTTCATGCGCAAACACTTAACCAGGTTGAGGCTTTAATCATGTTTTACCAGGATCACTTTGACGTCATCGTTGTGGGTGGTGGCCATGCTGGTACCGAAGCGGCGCTGGCCGCCGCACGGATGAATCAACGAACACTATTGTTGACCCACAACATCGACACCTTGGGACAGATGTCGTGTAACCCTGCCATTGGCGGGATCGGGAAAGGACACCTGGTAAAAGAAATTGATGCCTTGGGTGGTGCCATGGCACAAGCCATTGACAAAGGCGGGATCCAATTTAGAACATTGAATGCGTCTAAAGGCCCGGCCGTACGAGCCACCCGTGCTCAAGCTGATCGTGCGTTGTACAAAGCGGCGATCCGCCACACCTTAGAAAATACACCGAATCTTTCTTTGTTCCAGCAAGCCGTGGTGGATCTGATCGTCGAGCAGGATCGTGTCACTGGTGTAGAAACAGAAATGGGGTTGAAGTTCAGCGCGACCACAGTGGTGCTCACTGTCGGAACCTTTTTGGGTGGGAAAATCCATATCGGTATGGATAATTACTCAGGAGGCCGTGCGGGCGATCCTCCATCGAATAAACTGGCTGATCGTTTGCGTGCGTTACCCTTCCGTGTAGACCGACTGAAAACCGGTACTCCCCCACGCATTGACGCCCGTTCAGTGGACTTTTCTGTGATGCAAACCCAACATGGTGATACCCCTTGTCCGGTATTTTCATTTATGGGGAATGTCCACCAGCATCCGGAACAAATCCCGTGCTATATCACCTATACCAACGAAAAAACCCATGACGTTATCCGCGAAAACCTCTCTCGCAGCCCAATGTATGCGGGAGTTATCGAGGGGATAGGTCCACGTTATTGCCCGTCAATTGAAGATAAAGTGATGCGGTTTGCTGACAAAGATAAACACCAGATCTTTGTTGAACCAGAAGGGTTGACCAGCAACGAGTTGTATCCCAACGGGATCTCCACCAGCTTACCCTTTGACGTGCAAATGGGCATTATTCAATCGATCAAAGGGTTTGAAAACGCCAAAGTGATCCGCCCTGGCTATGCGATCGAGTACGATTTCTTTGATCCACGCGATCTCAAGCAGACCCTAGAAACGAAATTCATCGATGGCTTGTTCTTCGCGGGGCAAATTAACGGCACCACAGGTTATGAAGAAGCCGGTGCACAAGGTTTGCTTGCCGGGTGTAATGCCGCGTTGCAAGCGCAAGGCAAAGAGGGCTGGAGTCCGCGCCGCGATCAAGCCTACATGGGGGTATTGATCGACGATCTCTCCACTATGGGTACCCAAGAGCCTTACCGTATGTTCACTTCTCGCGCGGAGTACCGCTTGTTGCTGCGTGAAGATAACGCCGATATGCGTTTGACCGAAAAAGGGCGCGAGCTTGGTCTGGTCGACGACGCTCGCTGGGCACGTTTTAACCAGAAAATGGAAAACATGGAACAAGAGCGTCAGCGTCTGCGTGGTACGTGGATCCATCCACACTCGGACGATGTCACTGCACTTAACGCCATGTTAAAAACACCGTTAGCGCGTGAAGCCAATGGCGAAGATTTGCTGCGTCGTCCCGAGCTGCGTTATCACGATATTGTGTCTTTGCCGACATTTGGTCCGGCGCATGACGATGCACAAGCGAGTGAGCAAGTTGAAATCCAAGTAAAATATGCCGGTTACATCGACCGTCAGCAGGATGAAATCGCCAAGTCGCAACGTCATGAACACACGGCACTGCCCACTGACCTTGATTACGAGCAAATCAAAGGCTTGTCTAATGAAGTGAAAGGAAAGCTTGCCGATGCACGCCCGGAAACCGTCGGCAAAGCGTCTCGCATTTCTGGCGTGACCCCCGCGGCGATCTCCATTTTGCTCGTGCACTTGAAAAAGCAAGGCATGCTGAAGAAAGGGGCATAAATGGAATCACAATTAACGCAAGGGCTTGCCAAGGCAGGCCTGGTTTTGTCCTCACAACAACAGGCGCAGCTTCTCGCGTATGTGCGCCTGTTAGACAAATGGAACAAAGCGTACAACCTGACATCGGTCCGTCGTCCGGAAGACATGGTGGTGAAACATATTCTCGATAGTTTGGTTGTTTCGCCCCATCTTGACGGCGATCATTTTATCGATGTAGGGACAGGTCCAGGATTACCAGGTATTCCTCTGGCTATCGCGAATCCGGATAAACACTTCACCTTGCTAGACAGTTTAGGCAAACGGATTCGTTTTATTCGCCAAGTGTTGCACGAACTCGAGATAGACAATGTCACGCCGGTGCAAAGCCGTGTCGAGGATTTTACTCCCGATGATGGCTTTGATGGCGTATTGAGCCGGGCGTTTGCGTCGATGAACGATATGGTGAGCTGGTGCCAGCATCTTCCTCATGCTGAGGGATATTTTTACGCGCTGAAAGGGCAAGTGGACCAGCAGGAGCTGGATGCCTTGCCTGCCGCTTGTTCTGTGACCGATATCAAAGCTTTGAAGGTACCGGGATTGGAAGGGGCGCGTCATCTAGTAATCTTGAGAGCAAAGAGTAACGAATAGAGGTCGAGAGCACGTGGGTAAAGTTATCGCGGTAGCAAACCAGAAAGGCGGCGTGGGGAAAACCACCACCAGTGTCAACCTTGCAGCGTCACTGGCTGCCACTAATCGTAAGGTGCTACTGATTGATTTAGACCCACAAGGTAACGCGACCATGGCCAGTGGGGTGGACAAATACGATGTGCATGCCACCGCCTACGATCTCTTAATTGAAGACACACCGTTTGAGCAAGTTGTGGTGGACGATACGGCAGGCAGCTATCACCTGATCGCCGCCAATGGCGACGTGACTGCGGCAGAAATTAAGCTGATGGAAGTGTTCGCTCGCGAAGTACGCCTGCGCACCATGCTGGAGCCTGTGGTGGACCGTTATGATTATATTTTTATCGACTGCCCACCATCGCTTAACTTGCTTACGATTAACGCAATGACCGCTGCCAACTCTGTGTTGGTTCCTATGCAGTGTGAGTACTTTGCCCTAGAGGGATTAACCGCATTGATGGATACCATCAGCAAGCTGGCCAGTGTGGTCAACGCTGAGCTTCACGTGGAAGGGGTGCTGCGCACCATGTACGATCCGCGTAACCGATTAGCGACCGAAGTATCGGATCAGATCAAAAAACACTTCGGTGATAAGGTGTATCGTACGGTGATTCCTCGCAACGTGCGGCTTGCGGAAGCGCCAAGTCATGGCCGACCTGCCATGTACTACGACAAATTATCGAGCGGTGCCAAAGCCTACCTCGCCCTTGCGGGTGAAATCTTGCGTCGCGAAGAGCAAGCACGCTCCTCGCCTGACGCTGTCAATGCCTGAGGAAAACAATGAATTCAGCGAAACGCGGTCTTGGAAAGGGCCTGGATGCCTTGTTGGCGACCAGTGCACATGCACAGTCATCCACCCAAGCTTCCTCTGAGTCCACCAATACGAGTAACAGCGAATTGCAGCAGTTGCCCGTTACTGCGTTGGATCCCGGTCAGTATCAGCCACGTCAAGATATGGCTGAAGAGGCACTGGAAGAATTAACCGAGTCCATCCGCGCGCAAGGTATTATTCAGCCTTTGGTGGTCCGTCAAGTGGCAGCCGGACGCTATGAAATCATTGCCGGTGAGCGTCGCTGGCGTGCCGCTAAGCAAGCAGGGCTTAACAATGTACCCTGCTTGGTGCGCGAGATGAGCGATAAGGTCGCCAGTGCGGTGGCCTTGATTGAGAACATTCAGCGCGAAAACCTCAATGCGATGGAAGAAGCCCAGGCATTGGCGCGCTTAGTTGACGAATTTGAGCTGACTCACCAACAGTTGGCGGAGTCACTCGGTAAATCCCGGACCACCATTAGTAACCTACTGAGGTTAAATGGGTTGGAATCGGGGGTGCGGCAGCTGCTGCTTAACAAACAACTCGAGATGGGTCACGCACGTGCCCTGCTGGCGTTAGAAGGCGACGCACAAATCGATGCGGCGCTGACCGCCGTCAACAAAAAGATGACGGTTCGCCAGATAGAAAAACTAGTAAAAAAGATGCTTTCGCCGCCTGTTGAGACGGAAAAGCCTAAATCGTCACCTGAGGTTGAAGCGCTCCAGCAGCGTTTAGGGGACAAATTAGGGGCCAGCGTCGCATTAACACAACAGAAAAACGGCAGTGGGAAATTGGTGATTAATTTTGAAGAATCCGAAAAATTAGCGCAAATTCTTGCAATTTTCGACGAAGAAATGTGACCTATGCCATTCGCTTTTTGTTACATAAAAGCGCTTACTGTGATCAGGTTACTCTGTTGTAAAATTTTCCCCGCTTTTTTACATCGATGCGATTGCATTAGTTGGGGCGAAACGTATAATTTTTGCTGTTTTCCCAGCACGGCAACAGTGCTAAGTGGAACGGAATCGAGGAACAAATACATGGTATCGACGCTCGCGCGGCCGGGTCGTGAAATCGCGACAAAATTGGTGCTTTTGCAAGCTGGCGTCGTATTAGCAACGGCAATCGTGATGGCACTTGCTATCAATGTCGACTGGGGAAAATCCGCGCTGATCGGTGGAGGCATCTTTGTGGTTGCCAATGCTGCGTTTGCGGCGTGTGCTTTCCTTTTTAGTGGGGCCAGAGCGGCGAAATTCGTGGTGGCGTCCTTCTTTAGCGGTGAAGTGTTGAAAATTTCACTGACTGTCGTCTTGTTTGTCCTTGCTTACCTGTATGTCGAGGTGGAATTGCTTCCCCTCAAACTGGCCTATTTGCTGGCATTAGGGATTAATATCCTCGCGCCAGTTTTATTCATTAACAACAACAAATAGGATGAGTTATGGCTRCGTCAGGTGATGCGCTTACACCGTCTGGCTATATCACTCACCACCTGACACACTTGTCAAGCGGTGAGGGGTTTTGGGCGGTTCACATTGATAGCCTGTTTTTCTCTGTCCTCATCGGTATTGTCTTCCTAGGCCTTTTCCGATCAGTGGCAAAGAAAGCATCGACAGGTGTCCCGGGTAAGTTTCAGTGCTTCGTTGAGATCTTGGTTGAGTTCGTTGATGACAACGTCCGCGAAACCTTCCATGGACGAAACCCACTGATCGCACCTTTGGCCCTGACTATCTTCGTCTGGATATTCTTGATGAATACGATGGACTTAATTCCTATCGATTTTCTACCGTATCCGGCGGAACATTGGTTAGGCATTCCTTACTTGAAAGTGGTGCCAACTGCAGACGTAAATATCACCCTTGCGATGGCGCTGGGCGTGTTCTTCTTGATGATTTTCTACAGCATCAAGATCAAAGGTGTGAGTGGCTTTGCCAAAGAGCTGGCGCTACACCCGTTCAATCACCCTATCATGATTCCGTTCAACCTCCTGTTGGAGATAGTCTCGCTGCTGGCGAAGCCTATTTCTCTCGGGATGCGTCTGTTCGGTAACATGTTTGCCGGTGAGGTGGTATTTATTCTTATCGCGGCCTTGTTGCCGTGGTGGGCGCAATGGCTGGGCTCTGTGCCGTGGGCAATCTTCCACATTCTAGTCATTACGATTCAAGCCTTTGTCTTTATGATGTTGACCATCGTGTATCTCTCGCAGGCACACGAAGACTCAGATCATTGATGACATTTTTTAGAAAGCAATTTGTTAGTCATTATTGGCTCAAAGCCGACAACGAAAACTGGAGATAGTGATGGAAACTTTATTGAGCTTTTCTGCAATTGCCGTGGGCATCATTGTAGGTCTTGCTTCCCTTGGTACTGCGATTGGTTTCGCCCTGCTGGGTGGTAAATTCCTTGAAGGTGCAGCACGTCAACCTGAGATGGCTCCTATGCTGCAAGTTAAGATGTTCATCATCGCGGGTCTTCTCGATGCGGTTCCAATGATCGGTATCGTAATTGCACTGCTGTTCACGTTCGCGAACCCATTCGTAGGTCAACTGTAAACTGGCTAATAGCTGAACAGACCCTTTAGCTTATGATTAAGGAGGCGCCGTTGTGAATATCAACGCAACTCTGCTAGGCCAGGCAATCGCGTTCACTATCTTTGTGTGGTTCTGCATGAAATATGTATGGCCACCATTGATGCAAGCGATTGAAGAGCGTCAGAAAAAAATCGCTGACGGTCTCGCGGCGGCTGATCGCGCCGCCAAAGACCTGGATTTGGCCCAGGCGAATGCTTCTGATCAATTGAAAGAAGCGAAGCGCAACGCAACTGACATTATCGAGCAGGCCAATAAGCGCAAAGCACAGATCCTCGATGAGGCACGTGCTGAAGCGGCTGCTGAGCGCGACAATATCCTCAATCAGGGTAAAGCCGAGCTAGAAGCCGAGCGTAACCGTGCTCGCGATGAGCTGCGTAAGCAAGTTGCATCGCTCGCTGTTATTGGTGCCGAGAAAATTATTGAGCGCTCTATTGATGAGAACGCTCATAAAGATCTTCTCGATAAAATCACTGCAGAACTGTAACAAGGAGGGGCAGCAATGTCTGAACTGACAACACTCGCTCGCCCCTACGCGAAAGCAGCCTTTGATTTTGCGGTAGAAAAAGGCGAGTTAGCTCAATGGGCTGAAATGCTCGCCTTTACTGCTGAGATTGCCCGTGATGAACGTGTTCAACATATGTTGGACGCCTCTTTCTCTGCCGACACATTGGCAGAGATGTTCATCACAGTTGGCGGTGATCAGCTCAATGGTTTTGGTCAAAACCTGATTAAGGTGATGGCCGAAAACAAGCGCTTAAAAGCTCTTCCTGAGGTTTGTGAGCAGTTCCTAGCGATGCGTTTGGAACTGGAAAAAGAAGTTGAAGTTCAAGTGATTTCAGCGACGGCTCTTTCCGAAGAGCAACAACAAGCCATCAGTGACAAGCTCGCCGCGCGTCTTGAGCGCAAAGTAAAGCTGAACTGTAGTGTAGACGAAACCCTGGTTGCCGGGGTTATTATTCGAGCTGGAGACTTGGTCATCGATAACTCAGTAAGTGGCCGTATGCGCCGCCTGAGCGATGCATTGCAGTCTTGATTTGGGGAATTGGAGCATGCAACTTAATTCCACGGAAATTAGCGATTTGATCAAACAACGCATCGAGAAATTCGACGTTGTGAGTGAAGCGCGCAACGAAGGTACCATCGTGTCAGTCAGCGACGGTATCATTCGTATTCACGGCCTTGCTGATGCGATGCAAGGTGAAATGATTGAACTGCCTGGCAACCGTTATGCGCTAGCATTGAACCTTGAGCGTGACTCAGTCGGTGCGGTTGTAATGGGTCCATACTCGGACCTGCAAGAAGGCATGAAGGTGACCGGCACAGGCCGTATCCTTGAAGTACCAACAGGTCCTGAACTATTGGGCCGCGTGGTAAACACCCTGGGTGAGCCGATTGATGGTAAAGGGCCTATCGAGGCCAAAACCACATCGCCAGTCGAAGTGATTGCGCCAGGTGTTATTGCACGTCAATCGGTTGATCAGCCTGTACAAACGGGCTATAAAGCGGTCGACTCGATGATCCCTATCGGCCGAGGCCAGCGTGAGCTGATCATCGGTGACCGTCAAACCGGTAAAACCGCACTGGCTATCGATGCGATCATCAACCAGAAAGATTCTGGTATTTACTCTATCTACGTTGCGATCGGCCAAAAAGCATCGACCATTGCCAACGTGGTTCGCAAATTAGAAGAGCATGACGCACTGAAAAACACCATCGTGGTCGTGGCGTCGGCCTCTGAAGCGGCTGCCCTACAGTACCTCGCGCCTTACGCGGGTTGTGCAATGGGTGAGTACTTCCGTGACCGCGGTGAAGATGCACTGATTGTCTACGATGATTTGTCTAAGCAAGCCGTTGCTTACCGTCAGATCTCGCTATTGCTGCGTCGTCCACCAGGTCGTGAAGCCTTCCCAGGTGACGTTTTCTACTTGCACTCGCGCCTACTTGAGCGTGCGGCACGTGTTAACGCTCACTATGTCGAAGAGTTCACTCAAGGTGAAGTGAAAGGTCAAACCGGTTCGTTGACCGCCCTGCCTATCATTGAAACGCAAGCCGGTGACGTGTCGGCGTTCGTACCGACCAACGTTATCTCGATCACCGACGGTCAGATCTTCCTGCAAACCGAGCTGTTTAACGCAGGTATCCGCCCGGCGGTTGACCCAGGTATTTCGGTGTCGCGTGTGGGTGGCTCTGCACAAACCAAGATCATGAAAAAACTGTCAGGCGGTATTCGTACAGCTCTAGCACAGTATCGTGAGCTTGCCGCGTTTGCGCAGTTCTCTTCTGATCTGGATGACGCAACCAAGAAGCAATTGGATCACGGTCAGAAAGTGACCGAGCTGATGAAGCAGATGCAATACGCACCTATGTCTGTGTTCGAGCAGGCACTGGTGATCTTTGCGGCTGAAAAAGGCTACTTGGAAGATGTTGAGCTGAACAAGATCGGTGACTTTGAACGTTCCCTGCTGGCCTTTGCGAAGAGCCAGTACGCTGACCTGGCTGCTCAAATTGAAGAGTCTGGTGCTTACAACGATGACGTTGAAGCACAGCTGAAAAAGCTGTTGGATGACTTCAAAGCGACCCAGACTTGGTAACACGTAGGTGACCACTTCGGTGGTCGCCCACTAATGGAGAGTAACTATGGCCGGCGCAAAAGAGATTCGTAATAAGATCGGAAGTGTGAAAAACACACAGAAGATCACTAAAGCGATGGAAATGGTGGCAGCCTCCAAAATGCGTAAAACGCAAGAAGCCATGGAGTCGTCACGTCCATACGCTGTCACTATGCGCAAAGTGATCGGTCATCTTGCACTGGGTAACTTGGAGTACCGCCATCCGTATTTGGAAGAGCGGGAAGCCAAGCGCGTTGGTTACATCATCATTTCTACTGACCGCGGACTGTGTGGTGGCTTGAACATTAACTTGTTCAAAAGTGTCATCAACGATATGGAAAGTTGGAGCCAAAAAGGTGCCGAAATCGATATGGCACTGATTGGGGCGAAAGCCACCGCTTTCTTTAACAGTTATGGCGGCAATGTAGTGGCACAAACTGCTGGTCTGGGTGACACCCCAGTACTGGAAGACCTGATCGGTACGGTCGGGGTGATGCTGAAAAAATACAATGAAGGTGAGCTGGACCGCTTGTACCTGGTTTTCAACAAATTTGAGAACACCATGGTGCAGACCCCAGTGATCGATCAATTGCTGCCTTTGCCAAAGTCAGACGACGAGGAGATGCAGCGCAGCCACGCTTGGGATTATATCTATGAACCTGAGCCGAAGCCGTTGCTCGATACTTTGTTGGTTCGCTATGCCGAATCGCAAGTGTATCAAGGTGTGGTAGAGAACCTCGCCAGTGAGCAAGCGGCACGTATGGTGGCAATGAAAGCTGCGACCGATAATGCGGGGAATCTGATTGATGATCTGCAGTTGGTCTACAACAAAGCCCGTCAGGCTGCGATCACCCAGGAGCTGTCAGAAATTGTTTCTGGCGCGAGTGCGGTGTAAAGGCAAGGGTTAACGAACTAGTTTAGAGGAATAACGATGGCTACAGGTAAGATCGTTCAGATCATCGGTGCGGTAGTCGACGTAGAGTTTCCACAAGACGCAGTACCTAAGGTATACGATGCGTTGAATGTGAAACGTGAAGGCGAGCGTCTGGTGCTGGAAGTTCAGCAGCAGCTTGGTGGTGGCGTCATCCGTGCCATCGCAATGGGCTCATCTGATGGTCTGCGTCGTGGAATCGAAGTAGAAAATACAGGTAAAGCAATCGAAGTCCCTGTGGGTGAAGCCACACTGGGGCGTATCGTCAACGTTTTGGGTGACGCGATTGATGAGCGTGGCGATCTGGGTGAGAAAGAGCGTTACTCTATCCACCGTGAAGCGCCAAGCTATGAAGAGCAGTCAAGTGCGACCGAACTTTTGGAAACCGGTGTGAAGGTTATCGACCTGATTTGCCCGTTTGCGAAAGGGGGTAAAATCGGTCTGTTCGGTGGTGCGGGTGTTGGTAAGACCGTTAACATGATGGAGCTTATCAACAACATCGCATTGCAACACTCGGGTCTGTCTGTTTTCGCAGGTGTCGGTGAGCGTACTCGTGAGGGTAATGACTTCTACTACGAAATGCAGGAAGCCGGTGTTGTAAACATCGAGAACCCAGAAGAATCGAAAGTGGCCATGGTCTATGGTCAGATGAACGAGCCACCAGGTAACCGTCTGCGTGTTGCACTGACCGGCCTGACCATGGCGGAAAAATTCCGTGATGATGGCCGTGATGTACTGCTGTTCATCGATAACATCTATCGTTACACCCTTGCGGGTACCGAAGTATCCGCCCTGTTGGGTCGTATGCCATCAGCGGTAGGCTATCAGCCAACGTTGGCGGAAGAGATGGGTGTACTGCAAGAGCGTATTACCTCAACTCGTACTGGATCTATCACCTCGGTACAGGCGGTTTACGTGCCGGCGGATGACTTGACTGACCCGTCACCCGCGACCACCTTTGCCCACTTGGATGCAACGGTTGTACTGTCACGTAACATCGCGTCGATGGGTATGTACCCAGCGATCGACCCATTGGACTCTACATCACGTATGTTGGATCCTCTGGTTGTTGGTCAAGACCACTATGATGTGGCGCGTGGCGTACAGTCTGTCCTTCAGCGTTATAAAGAGCTGAAAGACATCATTGCTATCCTGGGTATGGATGAGCTGTCTGAAGAAGATAAAATGACGGTTGCACGTGCACGTAAGATTGAGCGTTTCCTAACGCAGCCTTACCACGTCGCCGAAGTCTTCACCGGCCAGCCAGGTGTTTATGTTTCGCTGAAAGATACCATTGCAAGCTTCAAAGGCCTGCTAAGTGGTGAGTACGATGATATCCCAGAGCAGGCATTCCTGTACTGCGGTAGCATTGAAGAAGTGCTCGAAAAAGCGAAAAACCTGTAAGGCTTGAGTAGGAGGCGATATGGCAGCGATAACCTTCCATCTGGATGTGGTCAGTGCAGAGCGACAATTGTTCTCTGGTCGTGCTGAGCATATTCAGGTGACCGGTAGCGAAGGTGAACTGGGTATTCACGCAGGACACACACCGCTGCTGACCGCTATCACGCCTGGCATGGTTCGCATCGTCAAACAAGGCGGTAGCGAAGAGATTATTTATCTTTCTGGTGGCACGCTTGAAGTGCAGCCTGGCACAGTCACTGTGCTGGCTGACACCGCAATTCGTGGTGAAGAACTGGACCAAGCTAAGGCGGAAGAAGCGAAGCGCCGCGCTGAGGATAAAATCCACAATCAGCATAAAGACGTCGACTTTGCTCAAGCGGCCAGTGACCTGGCTAAGGCGATTGCGAAGCTTCGAGTGATCGAGCTGACCAAGCACAAGCGTTAATCAGGCACTTACGGTGAGAATAAAAGCGACGCTTCGGCGTCGCTTTTTTATTGCCTGCAAAGGCCACCTTGCAGGCTGTGATTCGCGTGAAAGCTAAAACGCGTTACACTAAGGGCAACTTAATAGACAAGCCTCTCTTTTATCACGGAAAGACTATGCAATACAGTGCAGTTATTCTCGCGGCCGGTAAGGGCACGCGTATGTATTCACAAACCCCTAAGGTGCTTCATACCCTAGCGGGTAAACCAATGGTTGAGCACGTTATCGATACCTGTCACGGCCTTGGCGCCTCGCAAATCCATTTGGTTTATGGCCATGGTGGCGACACTATGCAGCGCGTTTTAGCTCACACACCAGTGAACTGGTGTTTGCAAGCGGATCAATTGGGCACCGGCCATGCCGTACAACAAGCCGCGCCGCATTTTGCTGATGATGAGCAAGTGTTGGTGCTGTATGGCGATGTGCCCTTGATTTCAGAGCAAACCTTAACGCGTTTGCTTGAAGGGCAGCCTGAAGGCGGGATTGGTTTATTAACTGTGCATCAGGACGATCCGACTGGTTACGGCCGTATTGTGCGTGATAACGGGGAAGTGGTGGCGATTGTTGAGCAAAAAGATGCCACTGACAGCCAGCTTGCCATCACTGAAATTAATACGGGTGTGCTGGTGGCCACTGGGCGTGACTTGCGCCATTGGTTATCGCAACTTGATAACAAAAACGCGCAAGGCGAGTTTTATCTCACCGATGTGATCGCGCTGGCACATCAACAAGGCCGCTCGATTCAAGCCGTCCATCCTGTAAGTGCGGTGGAAGTGGAAGGGGTGAATAATCGCCTTCAGCTTTCGCGCCTTGAGCGAGAATACCAAAAAATGCAGGCTGAACAGTTGTTGCTCAGTGGTGTGATGCTCAAAGATCCCACCCGTTTTGACTTGCGTGGTCAGCTGCAATGTGGGCAGGATGTGACCATCGACGCCAATGTGATTATTGAAGGCAGTGTCACCTTAGGGGATAACGTGGCTATCGGTGCTGGCAGCGTACTGATTGATTGCGAGATTGACGATAATACATTGGTACGCCCGTACAGCGTGATAGAAGGGGCCAGTGTTGGAGAAGACTGCACAGTTGGTCCGTTCACGCGGTTGCGTCCCGGCGCCGAGATGGCGCGCGATGCCCACGTGGGTAACTTTGTCGAGATGAAAAAGTCTCACTTAGGTGAAGGCTCCAAAGCCAATCATCTGACATATCTGGGTGATACCGAGGTAGGACGCGGCGTGAATATTGGTGCCGGCGTGATCACCTGTAATTACGATGGCGCCAATAAACATAAAACCGTGATTAAAGATAATGCCTTTATTGGTTCGGATTCTCAGCTGGTGGCGCCGGTAGTGATTGGCGAAGGGGTGACTGTCGGGGCAGGCAGTACCATCAGCAAAGATGTCGCTGATGGTCAACTTATCATCACTCGTGCTAAACCCAGAACAATTGAGGCTTGGCAACGGCCGAAAAAAAAGTAGAATATTGACTGTTGAGCGCGCACAAGCCGCTTTTTAGCTTGAAAGGCGAAAAGTTGTGCGGTTGGTAAAATCAGGTGTTGACTCCCGATAAAAACCAGCCTATTATGCGCGCCTCAGTTGGGGTATCGCCAAGCGGTAAGGCAACGGGTTTTGATCTCGTCATTCCCAGGTTCGAATCCTGGTACCCCAGCCAACGCGTCCGTAGCTCAGCTGGATAGAGTACCTGGCTACGAACCAGGCGGTCGGAGGTTCGAATCCTCCCGGACGCGCCATCTTTCTTCAGCTACCATGAAGTCAGATGAACAACTTGGAATGCGGAAGTGGCGGAATTGGTAGACGCACCAGATTTAGGTTCTGGCGCCGCAAGGTGTGAGAGTTCAAGTCTCTCCTTCCGCACCATTATTAAAACATGTGGCATTAAGCGGCATGAAAATTGGGGTATCGCCAAGCGGTAAGGCAACGGGTTTTGATCTCGTCATTCCCAGGTTCGAATCCTGGTACCCCAGCCACTTTAGGTTGGCTACGTAGCTCAGTTGGTTAGAGCACATCACTCATAATGATGGGGTCACAGGTTCGAATCCCGTCGTAGCCACCATTATTCCGATTTGTTGCTAACGCAGTAAATCGCACCGATTTGCGGCGGTGGCGGAATTGGTAGACGCGCTAGCTTCAGGTGCTAGTGTCCGAAAGGACGTGAGGGTTCAAGTCCCTCCCCCCGCACCAAGACAATTGATATTCGGCCCGCCCGCCGGTGTATCATATAAATTTGCGGAAGTGGCGGAATTGGTAGACGCACCAGATTTAGGTTCTGGCGCCGCAAGGTGTGAGAGTTCAAGTCTCTCCTTCCGCACCATATTAAGCCCATCAGCATTCGCTGGTGGGCTTTTTTCGTTATTGCTCTACGCTGAATCATCCTCTTCTCTGTTTTGCCACACTTTTTCCCTCATTATCTTGATCTTTGTTTTGTTTGCTCTACCATAAGTTTCGAATCGAAACTTGGTTGTTATATGTCGAAACGAAATACTCAGCAACGGCGCCATACCATCGTTACTTTGCTCACCGCGCAAGGCCAAGTGAGTGTCGACGCGCTCTCGCAACGTTTTGAAACCTCAGAGGTGACTATCCGCAAAGATCTCGCGGAGCTGGAGAAAAATGGCCTATTGCTGCGCCGTTACGGTGGAGCGGTACCCGTGCCACAAGAAATGGTGTCGGAGCATGCGGTCAAGGTATCGAAAAAAAAGCAAAGTATTGCCGATGCGGCCGCGGCGCGCATTCGTGACCATAACCGGATTGTGGTCGACAGTGGTACCACCACCGCCGCTTTGATCCCTTTGCTGGATAAGAAACGTGGCTTGGTGGTGATGACCAACTCGCTACAGGTGGCCAATGCCATTCGTGAACTCGAGCACGAACCAACTCTGCTGATGACCGGCGGCACCTGGGATACCCATTCTGAATCGTTTCAAGGCCTAGTGGCCGAACAAACCTTACGTGCCTACGACTTTGACCAGCTTTTTGTCGGTGCCGATGGCATTGATGTGGCACGTGGGACGACGACTTTTAACGAGATGACGGGTCTGACGCGGGTGATGGCGGAGGTCGCGCGTGAGGTGGTGGTGATGATTGAGTCGGAGAAAATCGGGCGTCGGATCCCCAATCTAGAGCTTGCGTGGTCAAGCATCGACACCCTGATCACTGATAGTTTGCTTGATGATGATCTTAAACACGCCATAGAACAAAACGGTACAGATGTGATCTGTGCTGACCAGTAATAAGACCAGTAAGGAAAGACTATGTGTGGAATTGTAGGGGCGGTCGCTCAGCGTGATGTCGCCGAGATTTTAGTAGAGGGGCTGCGTCGCCTTGAATATCGCGGTTACGACTCGGCCGGGGTCGCGATCACCGATTCGGCAACCGGGCAGCTCACTCGTGTGCGCCGGCTGGGTAAAGTGGCTGCATTGTCAGACGCGGTGACCGAGACCAATCCTACCGGTGGTACCGGCATCGCTCATACACGTTGGGCCACCCATGGCGAACCCAGTGAGGCGAACGCCCATCCACATATGTCTGGCGAGCGCATTGCCGTGGTACACAATGGCATTATTGAAAACCACCAAATGCTGCGTGAACAATTACAAGCGCGGGGTTATCAATTCCATTCGCAGACCGACACTGAAGTGATTGCGCATTGGGTTGATTGGGAGCTTAAGCAATCCTCTGATTTGCTTGAGGCATTCCAACGCACGGTGAGTCAGCTTGAAGGGGCATACGGTACCGTGGTGATGGATAAAAATCAGCCAGAGCGCTTGATAGCCGCGCGTTCGGGTAGCCCACTAGTGATTGGTTTGGGGATTGGCGAAAACTTTCTCGCCTCGGATCAGTTGGCGCTGCTCAATGTCACGCGTCGCTTTATCTATCTCGAAGAAGGGGATGTGGCCGATATCTCTCGCCGCGAGGTGACCATTTATAATCAAGAAGGCACACCGGTAGAGCGCGAGGTGCATGAAGCCAGTGCGCAGTATGACGCCGCTGACAAAGGCCAATATCGCCACTATATGCAAAAAGAGATTTATGAGCAGCCCACCGCGCTCACCAACACCATGGAAGGCCGCTTAGGCAGCGACCATGTGATTGTCGATGCCATCGGTAATGGGGCCAGCGATATTCTCGCCAAAGCACAGCACATTCAAATCATCGCCTGTGGCACCTCGTACAATGCGGGCATGGTCGCGCGTTATTGGTTTGAATCGCTGGCAGGCGTCAGTTGTGATGTGGAGATTGCCTCGGAGTTTCGCTATCGCCAGTTTGTCACCCGTCCTAATAGCGTGCTGATCACCTTGTCGCAGTCTGGCGAAACGGCCGATACGCTAGCGGCGCTGCGTTTAGCCAAGGAGCGTGGCTATATGGCCACCATGGCCATTTGCAACGTGTCAGGCTCATCGTTGGTACGTGAATCCGATTTGGCCTTTATGACGCGCGCGGGCGCAGAAATTGGCGTGGCCTCGACCAAGGCCTTTACTACCCAGCTGTCTGCGTTGCTGATGCTGGTCACCGCGCTAGGCAAAATGCAGGGATCGATTGGTCGTGACAAAGAACGTGAGATTGTCGATGCTTTGCATCACCTGCCTTCAAGCATCGATCAAGCGTTGACCTTTGATAAAGCGATTGAGCAACTCGCGGAAGATTTTGCTGACAAGCATCACTCTCTGTTTTTAGGGCGTGGCGAGTTTTATCCGATTGCCGTAGAAGCCGCGCTTAAACTCAAAGAGATCTCGTACATTCACGCGGAAGCCTATGCCGCGGGTGAACTAAAACACGGCCCATTGGCGCTGATTGATGCCGATATGCCAGTGATTGTGATTGCCCCCAATAACGAGCTGTTGGAAAAGCTCAAATCCAATATCGAAGAAGTGCGTGCCCGTGGTGGCCAGCTCTACGTGTTTGCCGATCAAGACGCCGGCTTTACACCAGAAGAAGGCATGAAAATTATCGCCATGCCACACGTGGATGACATCATCGCCCCCGTGTTTTACACCATCCCGATGCAGCAATTGTCGTATCATGTGGCCTTGATTAAAGGCACGGACGTCGATCAACCTCGTAACCTTGCTAAAGCCGTCACTGTTGAGTAAACCTGCCCAATAATCACCACGCTCTGACCAGGAGCGTGGTTGATCTTTTATCAATTACTGTCCTCTTTCTACAAAAATGCGATCTGCATAGGATTTATTGCAAAATGCAAATCATTTTGCATTTGATCTCAGGCATGGCGTCTGGAAAATTAAACAGAACGATATTCTGTTTTTTAAATTGTTGAATATCTTGGTTTTTGTTGGTGTCCAATAACTTGGCCTACATTGTGCATACTCAGGGTATAACGACTAACATCGACCAGTTATAGAGAGGAAGCAATGATTGACTCTAAAACCCAAGTAGCAAAACGCATCAAAGAAGCGCGTGAGTGGAAAGGCATCACCCAAGTAAAAATGGCCAAGCTGCTTAATGTGGCCCGTCAAACCTACTTGGATATCGAAAATGGTAAGACAGAGCCGCGTGTTCGTATGCTTTCCAACATTGCTGAGTTGACTGAGCGCCCATTGGTATGGTTTGTCTACGGTGATGAAGATGTCGAAATGCACGATGTTCAGTATAAGCAAGATGTGAATCGCCTGCTTGAGCATTTCTCTCGCTTACCGCACGAAGCCCGTACTGCGATCTTAAACCAAAGCGTGAACATGGCTTCGTTCTTAGTCAACTATTCAAAGGCGGCCCAGCGCGCATAAAAAGACTGCCTGCTCGACTAGATAGGCGGGTGAGTGCTTGCTTACTGAGGTAGGCATCAAAAGCGTAGTGTCACACTATCGGTGTGCGCCACCATGATACGCCTGCCGAGCCATGCATAATGCAGGGGTGGTGTTGTAACGGGCTGTGTTTAATACAGCTCGGGTTGCAGAAATGAGGCATGAACCATGGTGATTTCGACGGCGCGCATCGCGCAACGGATCCGTGAAGCACGGGAATTTAGTAAGATAACCCAAGTAGACATGGCGAAGCGTTTGAATGTCGCGCGCCAAACCTATTTGGATATGGAGTCGGGGAAAACGGATCCGAAAATCCTCGCGCTGGTCATGATAGCGGAAATCACCGGCCGACCCTTCAACTGGTTTGTGCATGGTGAAACGGATGAGCGAGACATCGCCTTCTCTCACCGTGATGATCTCGCCGCATTGACGAGCTTGCTGAGTCAGCTCCCGCAAATGGCACGACAGACAGTGATGGATAACGCGTTGTCCATTGCCGAATATGTGGTCACCCTGGCCCCAGAGCCGCCAAACGAATAAACTCAGCCCGACATTAATGTCGGGCTTTTTGTTGCGGATTAATCGGTGGTTTTTGACAGGAAAAAGCGATAAGCCGGGTTCGACGTCTCGTCTTTCCAGCCATACCCAAGCTCCCGCAAATGGGCCGTAAAAGCGAGCAAGTCCTGGTCGTCAATTTCGAAGCCGCACAGTACGCGACCATAGTCCGAACCATGGTTACGATAATTGAACAGGCTGATGTTCCAATGGGTGCCTAAGGTTTGCAAAAAGTGTAGTAATGCTCCTGGGTATTCAGGAAACTCAAAACTATAAAGCCGTTCACTGAGGTTGGCCAATGGTCGGCCACCAATCATATAGCGCACATGCACTTTAGCCATTTCATCATCGGACAAATCTTCGACCGGATAGCCGGCTTGGCGCAAATCGCGCAGGATATTGTCCAACTCTTCTTGTCCGCCGAGTAATCTGACACCGACGAAGATATTGGCGAGATGGTCATCGCCATACCGATAATTGAACTCGGTGACGGCGCGATCGCCCAATATCTGACAAAAATTAAAAAAGGCGCCGGTTTGCTCGGGAATGGTGACAGCCAGTAAGCCCTCTCGTTTCTCGCCAAGTTCCGCGCGCTCAGAGACGTAGCGCAGCGAGTGGAAATTGGTATTGGCACCAGACAACACGGCCGCCAGCTGTTTATCTTTGAGCTGGTGCTTTTCCACGTATTGCTTCAGGCCGGCTAATGCCAAGGCGCCAGAGGGCTCGGAGATGGCTCGCGTATCCTCAAAGATGTCTTGCACCGCGGCACAAATCGCATCACTCGATACCGTGATGCTGTCATCTAAGTATTGCTGACAAAGCCGGAAAGACTCATCGCCGATACGTTTCACGGCGACACCGTCGGCAAAGGTGCCCACTCTGTCGAGCGTCACTGGGAAGCCAGCATCTAATGCCGCACGTAGACAGGCAGAGTCTTCCGCCTCGACGCCGATGACTTTGATGTTGGGCATCAGTTGTTTGATAAGCACGGCCACGCCCGCGGCGATGCCCCCGCCTCCAACGGGCAGAAAAATATAATCGAGGTGACCATTTTGTTGCACCAGCTCTAAGCCAATGGTGCCCTGTCCAGCAATCACTTGGGGATGATCAAAAGGGGGCACAAAGGTATAACCGTGTTCGTCGGCGAGCTGCTGTGCCATGCCTTTGGCTTCATCGAAATTATTACCGTGCAGCACCACATGGCCGCCGAAGCCGCGTACCGCGTCGACCTTAATGGCTGGCGTGGTGCGCGGCATCACGATGGTCGCTTTCACCCCAAGGCGGCTACCCGATAGAGCGACGCCCTGAGCGTGGTTACCCGCCGATGCCGCAATCACACCCGCTTTTTTTTGCGCCTCAGTCAGTTGCGCCATCATGTTGTGCGCGCCGCGTAGTTTAAATGAGTGGACCGGTTGGCGATCTTCACGCTTGAGCTGTACCTGATTATTGAAACGCTCAGATAAGCGCTTCATGGTTTGAAGAGGCGAGGTCATCGCCACTTCATAAACAGGCGCGCGCAAGATATCTCTAAGGTAATCAGCACCGTCCATCGGTTGTACCCTTGAGGGTTGGGCCTGTTGCATGCTTACTCCTCCAATTTACTGCGATCGCGCACCGCACCTTTATCGGCGCTGGTGGCGAGGCTGGCATAGGCTTTTAACGCGTAAGAGACCTGACGTTGACGGTCTTTGGGCTTCCAGCCGCGTGCGTTTACTTCGGTGCGGCGGGTGGCCAGTGTCGCTTCGTCCACCAGCAGACTGATTTCGCGAGTGGGGATATCAATACGAATACGATCGCCGTTTTCCACTAAGGCAATGGTGCCGCCGTTCGCTGCCTCGGGAGAGACATGACCAATAGACAGCCCAGAGGTGCCACCAGAGAAGCGTCCATCAGTGAGCAGGGCGCAGGATTTGCCCAATCCCATCGATTTTAAGTAGGTGGTGGGATAGAGCATTTCTTGCATGCCTGGCCCCCCTTTCGGTCCTTCGTAACGGATCACCACCACATCACCGGCTTTCACTTCCCCCCCGAGGATGGCATCCACCGCGTGGTCTTGACTTTCAAACACCACGGCTGGCCCTTCGAAGGTCAGAATACTTTCATCGACCCCAGCGGTTTTGACGATGCAGCCATTGAGCGCGATATTGCCTTGTAGCACGGCTAAACCACCGTCTTGGCTAAAGGCGTATTCATGGGCACGGATACAGCCTGATTGACGATCATCATCCAGGGTGTCCCAGCGACAGCTTTGCGAGAAGGCTTGGGTGGTACGAATGCCCGCTGGCCCGGCGCGATAGAAGGCTTTAATCGCTTCATCATCGGTTTGCACGATGTCGTATTGCGCCAGTTGCTCTTTGAGGCTCATGCCCAGCACGGTTTGTTGCTCGACGTTTAGCAGGTTAGCGCGCTGAAGCTCACCGAGGATCCCCATTACCCCGCCAGCACGGTGCACATCTTCCATGTGATATTGCGGCGTCGATGGCGCCACCTTGCAAAGGTGAGGCACTTGGCGTGACATACGATCGATATCATCCATATCGAAATGGACGTCGCCTTCTTGTGCAGCCGCCAGTAGGTGTAAGACGGTATTGGTTGACCCGCCCATGGCAATATCGAGCGCCATCGCGTTTTCAAACGAGGCGCGGTTGGCGATATTGCGCGGTAGGATGCTGTCATCGTCCTGCTCATAATAGCGCTTGGCCAGCCCGACTATCCGTTTGCCGGCGTTGATGAACAGTTGCTCACGGTCTGCATGGGTGGCGAGCATCGACCCATTACCGGGTTGGCTGAGCCCCAGCGCTTCGGTGAGACAGTTCATCGAGTTGGCGGTAAACATGCCGGAGCACGACCCGCATGTCGGGCAAGCGGAACGCTCAATCTGCTCGCTTTGCTCATCGGATACATCCGGGTTGGCCCCTTGCATCATGGCATCGACCAAATCGAGTTTTAGGATCTGATCGGATAGCTTGGTTTTCCCCGCTTCCATCGGGCCACCGGAAACAAAGATCACCGGGACATTGAGTCGCATTGAGGCCATCAACATGCCCGGGGTGATTTTGTCACAGTTAGAAATGCAGACCATGGCATCGGCACAGTGTGCATTGACCATATACTCGACCGAGTCTGCGATAATCTCACGGGAAGGCAGTGAGTACAGCATGCCGCCATGACCCATGGCGATGCCATCATCAACGGCGATGGTATTGAACTCTTTGGCGATACCGCCTGCTTGCTCGATTTCCTTGGCGACCAGCTGACCCATGTCTTTGAGATGGACATGGCCGGGGACAAACTGGGTAAATGAGTTGACCACGGCGATAATGGGCTTGCCGAAATCATCATCTTTGACGCCAGTAGCGCGCCATAATGCACGTGCCCCTGCCATGTTGCGACCGTGGGTAGTCGTTTTGGAACGATAGGTTGGCATATTACGACTCCTTTGCCTTATGCGCTCTGGTCTGGGTAAACCGGGTCAAGCCAGCCCCATTTGTCTTCGGTGGTGCCATCAAATAAGCCAAAGAAGGCTTGTTGTAGTGAGGCAGTGATCGGGCCTCGCTGGCCCTCACCGACGGTGATTTGGTCGACGCTACGCACCGGCACGATTTCTGCCGCAGTGCCGGTCATAAAGACTTCATCGGCCAGATACAGTGCTTCACGTGCAATCGGCTCTTCGCAAATGGTGAGCCCTTTTTCTTTCGCCAGGGTGATGATGGAATCACGCGTGAGCCCCGGCAAAATGGCACTGGTGGCGGGTGGGGTGCTGATCACACCATTTTTAACAATAAAGAGGTTCTCACCGGCCCCTTCGGACAGGTAGCCGCGTACATCCAAGGCAATGCCCTCGGCATAGCCGTGACGACGCGCTTCCCCCCCTACTAAGAGGGATGATAAATAGTTGCCGCCGGCTTTGGCCGCGGTCGGAATCGTGTTGGGGGCCGCTCGGTTCCAGCTCGACACCATGGCATCCACCCCTTGGGCGAGCGCTTCTTCCCCTAAGTAGCTTCCCCAGCTAAACGCGGCGATGATGATATCCATTTGTGTATCAGGTGGCGGGCAGACCCCTAGGCCAACGTTGCCCACAAACCCCAGCGGGCGAATGTAGGCAGAGCGTAGTTGGTTCACGCGTAAGGTTTCACGACACGCTTCCATCAGCGCGTCGACGCTGTAGGGGATTGGAAAACGATATATTTTGGCCGAGTCTTTCAAGCGCTGCATGTGCTCGCGATGGCGAAACACCACTGGGCCGTTCGGCGTGTCGTAGCAGCGGATCCCCTCAAACACCGAGGTACCATAGTGCATGGCATGCGTGAGTACGTGCACGGTGGCATCCTGCCAAGCGATCATTTCACCGTTAGACCAAATGTAATCAGCGGTATTTGTCGACATTCTTTTCTTCCTTTTTGGTTATGCGCGTAGGGAGTGTGGCTGGGATGAGGACATCATGACCTCAGCCACGTCCCATAGCTTAGTCAGTTGTGGTCGCAAGGTCTCGATCGCTCTTTGGCTTTCGACGGTGACGTCAAAAATTACTTGGCCGCTTTCTGAAGGCAAAGACATATTGAATTGACAAACCGTAAAGCCGCGATGACGGATCACACGCAAAACACGCTCAAGCAGCTCAGGGCTGTGGGTGGCATGAATTGAAAACTGGTGTTGCATCATAAGTCTTGCTCCATCATTTGTTGGTTTGCCGCGCCGGGTGGTACCAGCGGCCATACGTTTTCCATCTCATCAATGGCAACATGCAGCAAATACGGGCCTTGATGTGCCATCAAGGTGTTGAGCGCGTCCTCGACTTCGTCTTTGCGCTGGATACTGTGTCCAGGAATATCAAAGGCGCGCGCTAGGGTGAGAAAATCCGGGTTATCAGATAGGTCAGTTTCACTGTAACGTTGCTCGAAAAACAGCTGTTGCCATTGACGCACCATGCCCAAGCGTTGGTTGTCCAGCAGGATGATTTTCACCCCGATCCCGCGACGCTTCAGTGTGCCCAGCTCTTGGACGTTCATCATGAATGAGCCATCTCCGGACACCAACACCACTTCATCCTCGGGGCGAGCCACTTTGGCCCCCATCGCGGCAGGCAAGCCAAATCCCATGGTGCCAAGGCCGGCTGAGGTCAGCAGATTCTCAGGTCGAGTGGGGCGAACATGTTGCGCGACCCACATTTGGTGTTGACCCACATCGGTGGCAACCACTGTGCTTGCAGGCATGCTATCGGATAAGTGTTTGAGTAAGGCAGGCGCGTAGATCGCCTCGCCAGGGTGGTCGTAGCGCCACGCGTGAGTGGTTTGCCATTCAGTGATTTGCGCCCGCCATGCCGGTGAGGTGTCAGGGCAGGCGAGTGCAGGGAGCACTTGATTGAGTGGGGCGCAAACCGGAGCTTGTGCGCGGCGCAGTTTATTGATTTCGGCGGCATCGATATCCAGGTGCACCACATTGGCATGGGGGGCAAAGGTATCGAGCTTGCCGGTCACCCGGTCATCAAAGCGCGCGCCGATGACAATCAGCAAATCAGACGATTGCACTGCGAGGTTGGCCGCTTTGGTGCCATGCATGCCGAGCATCCCGAGGTAATACGGATAGTTTGCTTCAACTGTGCCCAAGCCTTTCAGCGTGCTCACGACAGGTAGCTGACTGCGATCCAAGTAATCACGTAATGCCTGGGTCGCTTTACCGAGTATCACGCCACCGCCCAAATAGACCATAGGGCGCTCACTGGTTCGAATCAGCGTATTGGCCTTTTCGAGCGCTTGGTTGTCGACAGGATCAGCGTTTGCGGTGCGAACTTGAGTTTCCGTGTGTGGGATCAGTGCTTGTTGCACATCTTTAGCGATATCGACCAATACTGGGCCGGGCCGGCCGGATTGTGCTATTTCGAATGCCTGCGCTAAGGTGGTAGTAAGCTCGGCCGGATCAGTGACCAGAAAACTGTGTTTGGTGCAGGCAAGCGATAAGCCGAGGACATCAATCTCTTGAAAGGCATCCGTTCCAATTAGCGGACTGGCAACTTGGCCGGTGATCGCGACCACGGGCACCGAGTCCATCATTGCATCGGCAAGCCCGGTGACTAAGTTAGTGGCGCCCGGCCCTGATGTCGCCAGGCAGACGCCAGGGCGGCCACTGGCGCGGGCATACCCGATGGCGGCCATCGCCGCGCCTTGTTCGTGGCGACATAAAATATGTTCAACCCCACCATCATAGAGGGCATCATACACAGGCATGATGGCACCGCCTGGATACCCAAATACGGTTTCAACGCCTTGCTTATGTAAGGCTTCCACAACCCATTGTGCACCTGTCATCCTCGTCCCTCCCCGTATGAACGGGGAGGGCAGGCGGGCGAATGATCGGTCTCTGCGCTCTCCATCATTGTTGCTTCCGTTGTCGCGTGGCTATCGCCACATGAATGAAAAAAGCCCCCGAACCTGTTGGTTGCGGGGGCTTGGTTGCGATGTTGCTGCTGTATTTCGCGTACCTAAACCCCTCGCGGCATAATGACCACGATGAGGCGAATAATTAGGACGATAGCGAAGTTAAGCATTTGTCTGTCTTTTCTTGTCGTTAGCCCATTTTATGAGCTTTTTGTTAATTTGTTTTTTGTTTATGCCTGCTTGTTACAGGTCAGTCACGAACCCGATCTGTCGCCGAGTCTCGTGTTTAATTGTTGTGCATTTGTAGTGGTATCACAGACCTCACTCGCATGACAAGAAAAAAATACTCTTAATCATAAATTGGCTCGGCACTATAAGAGCCGGGTTTCATAGTGGCTAACAAGGGCAACGCGGAGAGAAAATGGCATTAGCGATAGTGCACAGTCGAGCCTGTGTGGGCGTGCAAGCACCAAATGTAACGGTAGAAGTGCATATATCCAATGGTTTACCTGGTTTTGCGCTGGTGGGGCTGCCGGAAACCACGGTGAAAGAAGCCCGAGACAGGGTGAGAAGTGCGATTGTGACCTCTAACTTTGAGTTCCCATCACGTCGGATCACCGTTAACCTTGCACCGGCTGACTTACCCAAAGAGGGTGGACGGTTTGATTTACCGATTGCACTTGGGATCTTGGTGGCGTCTGGGCAACTGCCGGAGAAGCGGCTCAACGAATTCGAGTTTTTGGGGGAGTTGGCTTTGTCCGGGCAGCTACGGCCGGTTAAAGGGGCCTTGCCCGCCGCGCTTGCCTGTCAAAAAGCGCAGCGCGCACTGGTGGTGCCCGATGATAACGCCAGCCAGGTCGCATTGGTGGACAATGAGCGCCATGTGTCCGCCCCTGATCTGATTGCGGTGGCTCAGCACCTGACAGGCCAACAAAGCCTTTGTTTGAATACAAACCAGGTTGAGGCCCCCGATCCACCGCCGACCCGGTGTTTGCGTGACATTATCGGCCAACAGCAAGGCAAGCGGGCGCTCGAAATCGCCGCGAGTGGCTCTCACAATCTCCTTTTTGTTGGCCCACCCGGCACCGGCAAAACCATGCTGGCCTCGCGTTTGTGCGATTTACTCCCGCCCATGAATGATGAAGAAGCACTGGCCTCCGCGGCGGTGACTTCTTTAACCCAGCAACCCTTGCATGAAGGAAATTGGCGTCAGCGCCCGTTTCGTAGTCCCCACCACTCAAGCTCGATGGCGGCGTTGGTCGGGGGTGGCACCGTCCCGCGCCCGGGAGAGATCTCTTTGTCGCACCATGGGGTGCTGTTTTTAGATGAAATGCCAGAGTTCGAGCGCCGGGTGCTTGATGCCCTGCGTGAGCCGCTAGAGTCGGGGGAGATTATTATCTCTCGCGCCAATGGCAAAACCCGCTTTCCCGCGCGCTTTCAGCTGATAGGCGCATTAAACCCTAGCCCCACAGGCCATCATGAAGGAGAGCTCGCGCGTTCAAACCCACAGCAAATCTTGCGCTATTTAGCCCGTTTGTCTGGGCCATTATTAGATAGGTTTGATATGTCGATTGACATCCCAGCACTGCCAAGAGGGAGCCTCTCCAATGGTGGAGACCGTGGTGAGTCAACGGAGGTGGTAAAAGCCCGAGTTGAAGCGGCGCGCACGCGGATGGTGGCGCGTCAAGGTAAGGTTAATGCGTTGCTAAGCAATCGAGAAATGGAACAACATTGCCAACTGGCTCAAACCGATGCGGCATTTTTAGAGCAAGCCTTGCATCGTTTGGGGCTGTCTGTGCGGGCGTATCATCGGATTATAAAAGTGGCGAGAACCATTGCGGATTTGGCCGATGTTGACACCATCCAGCGCTCTCATCTTGCTGAGGCGCTGGGGTATCGGGCGATGGATGGCTTATTACGCCACCTCAACGCCCAAGTCAGCTAATTACTTTTGGGTAAGCAAGAAGTTGATCAACTGAAAGTATTCTTCAGGGGTTTCCACTGTTTTCGGCGTGACATGATACTTGCCGTTCACGACCACGGCAGGGACGCCACGCAGGCCCGCCTTTTCGAATGATTGGTCAAAACGCTTCGCCATTGAGTTGGCTGCAAAGCTGTTGTAAGCACCATCAAACTCTTGGCCATCAATGCCGTTATCAACGAACAGTTGGCGCACCTCGGCCAATGATTTGGGTGGGTTTTGCGCCGCGTGAATGCGATCAAACATCACCGGAATGATAGTGTCTTGTGCGTTAAGTACCACGGCGGTTGCGTATGCACGGGTGACGACACTGCCCATATCCCCGCCCATAAAGGAGACGTGATTTTTCACCACTTTGGCGTTGTCGGGCACCTGCTGCTTAAGCTGTTGAACCAATGGCTCAAATTGATAACAGTGTGGGCAGTAGAAGGAGAAAAACTCGGTGACGGTCGGTGTCTCCGTGGCTGGCGTGTCCAGCACTTGGTAGTCTTCGCCCGCCTTGAAACGGCCCGGCTTGGCATCAGCCACCTCAATGGGTGCTGCTGGCTCAGACTGGGTTTGTGTAGACTCTGCTGTTTGCGTGGTTTGTGATGACGTTTGTGTCACGCTTTCAGGCTCAGAGCAGGCGGTTAAGCCGAGGATGAGTAGCACAGGAAACAGTTTCTTTAACATGATTGAATGACTCTCCGTTATCGATTGAGCGCTTACGGGTACAGCGTAAGCGGTGGCGCTTGTAGGGTGGCAAGTTGTTCTTTAAACGCCAGTACCTGACCTTCCCAGTATTTTGCATCAGCAAACCAAGGAAATGCACGAGGAAAAGCAGGGTCTTGCCAGCGTTTTGCTAGCCACGCCATATAGTGCACCATTCTCAGACCACGCAATGGCTCGATCAGTTGCAACTGATCGGCGGGGAATTCACGAAATTCGCGATAACCCTCCGCCAAGGTATCGAGTTGGGCAAGCTGATCGGCACGACTGCCGTTTAAAAATAGCCACAAGTCTTGAATCGCAGGGCCGTTACGCGTGTCATCAAAATCCACAAACAGCGGACCGTCGCGCCACAGAATGTTGCTGGGATGGCAGTCACCGTGCAAGCGGATCGCCGGCCAGTCTGTATGCCAGCGTGCGGCAATGGCGTCGATCAGGCGGTCAAGATCAGAGAAAAAGGTCGCCTGAATGCCTTCTGGGATCAGATTTGCCTCATTTAATACATGACGAGGCTGATAAAGGTGACTGTCGAGATCGAACTTTGCCCGTTCCTGGAAGGGGGTCGCCGCGCCCACTTGGTGTAGGCGGCCAAGGTAACGGCCGACCGCCTCAAGTTGATCCCAATTATCCACTTCAAAACCCCGGCCGCCGACACTGGGAAACAACGCAAAACGAAACCCCTCGGCGGTAAACAGGCTTGTTCCCTCGCGGTAGATAGGCGCCACCACGGGAATATCGGCTTGGGCGAGCTCATGGCAGAACGCGTGCTCTTCAAGAATTTGCGCGTTAGACCAGCGCCCGGGCCGGTAAAACTTCACCACATAGCGCTGGCCATCATCAGCGACAAATTGGGCAACACGGTTTTCATAGCTGTTCAGCGCAAGCAAGCCTGATTGGGGATAGATCCCCTCTGACTCAATCGCATTTAACTGAACATCTGGCGTTAGTGTATGAAAATCAAAGCCATGGTCAGTCATGAGTATTCCGTCTGTGTGGCAAAACGCCATAGTAACAAATAAAAAGGGCGCTGCCTGCGCCCTTTTCGTCTGCATACGGTGTGGCGATTAAAGGTCAGTGATAAACCGACTCTCCGCCGTGACCACTTTTTGCTCCTCACCCGATTCGCGTTCCATCACAAAAGTGATGTCAGCGATACGCTGTTCCATCTCGTAGGTATCAACCGCGAGGCTGATGGGTAATGAGAACACTTCTCCGGCTTGGACATTGACCGTCTGCGGGCCATGCCATTCCACATCGTTTAGCCCATTCACTGACAGCTGATAGATCTCATCCGATTGGGTTTTATTGAGGATTTTTAAGGTATAGGTGTTTTCGACTAATCCTTGGTTGTTGATGCGATAAAGCTGGTTACGGTCACGAATCACATCCAGCTCCATGGGCATCACTGACATCGCCAAATAGATAAACATGGCAGTCACGATAGTCATGACAACCCCGTAGCCAAGGAGCTTAGGTCGCATCACGGCCGTTTTCTTGCCTTCTAGTTTGTGCTCGGTGGTGTAGCTAATCAGTCCACGCTCATAGCCCATGCGATCCATGGTTTCATCGCAGGCATCGATACAGGCACCACAGTTGATACATTCGTATTGCAAGCCATCACGAATATCGATGCCTGTTGGGCAGACTTGCACACATAAATTACAGTCAATGCAGTCACCGAGCCCCAACTCTTTCGGATCTTTTTTACGAGGACGTGGGCCGCGTTTTTCACCGCGCTTGGCATCATACCCGACAATGAAGGTGTCTTTGTCGAACATGGCTGACTGGAAGCGCGCGTAAGGGCACATGTGGATACACATAATCGAGCGCATCCAGCCGGCGTTACCATAGGTACAAGCGGCAAAGAAGATCACCCAAAAACCGACCCAGAAGCTGGTATCAAAGGTGACTAAATCGATGGCTAACTCGCGCATCGGCACAAAGTAGCCGACGAAGGTCATCCCAGTCACCAAGGAGATCGCCCACCACGCTGCATGCTTAGCGGTTTTGCGCGCGGCTAGCTCAGGCGTCAGTTTTAACGAGTCTTGCTTGCGGCGTTTATTAGCCGCGCCTTCGAGTTTTTCCTCAAACCAAATAAACAAAAAGGTCCATACCGTTTGCGGGCATAAGTACCCACACCACACGCGGCCAAGAAAGGTGGTGATGAAGAAAAGGCCAAATGCCGCGAGCATCAACAAGGCAGCCAGCAAGGTAAGGTCTTGTGGCCAGAGTGTGGTGCCAAAAAAGGTAAACTTCTGATTACCGATATCGAGTAAGATGGCTTGGCGTCCTTGGTATGGGAGCCATGGAATGGCGAGGAACACCAGCATGAAAAACCAGCCCATATAGCGTCGCATACGCTGGTAATAGCCTTTAACCGCACGCACATAAATACGATTGCTCGGATTGAATCGGTCGTCAGCCCCTTTGTGAGTTTTGGGGTTGTACTCTTTTGCAGTCACGTCTTTGACGTTGATTTTTTTATCGCTCATGACATTGGCTTTCCTTGGGGTACGGGTCCATGGTGCATTGCCAGGCCCTGATTATCATTGTTGCCTGTAATTGTAGCGCAGCGAATTCCTTGAATACGCTACCAGAGTCATAGTTTGCAACATAGCCACAAACTCAATGAAATCTAGCTATAACAGACGATTAGCCAGACTGCTTTCACGATGATTGCTGAGGCGGGATCCCGCGCGCGCGCAAAATCGCGGCTTTAAAATCGTCTTCACAATCTTTGGCTAGCCCAGGAATGGGGGCATCAGTGTCTTCTAGTCGCATCTTAAGCTGATAGATCAAGGTATCGTCTGATAGCGTGGTGATATCCTGACCATGACCCGCTTCATCAGCGATCTGGATGAGCACTTGCATCAGAGAACAGTCAGGGGTTTTTTGCCAAGATTGATTGAGTAGGTCGAGCAGCTCATTGATACGGTGGCATTGCATAGGGCATCCTTAGTGTGGCACGTAAAAAATGCCATTTTGCCCGACCACACTGAAGTGAAACTTAGCCAGGATCAATTTCCGCTCAGGTGGTGATTAATTAATCGGCATCACGCGATTACGGCCTAGGTTTTTAGCTTGATACAAGTGCTGATCGGCACGGTAAATCAGATCGGCACTCGACTCCGTTTTCTCTTCATCATATTCTGCGACGCCAATAGAGACGGTAATATGATCCAAGGTTCGGCCGCGACGTCGGTCTTTGATCACCATGCGATCAATCGCGGCGCGCAATGTTTCGGCGGTGCGTTTGGCGGTACTCAACTTTTTTTGTGGTACCAATAACGCAAACTCCTCGCCCCCATAGCGAAAGGCTTGTACGCCATCCCGACAGTAATCGAGGATCCGCTTAGCGACCTGCTTTAATGCGATATCACCGAGCACATGACCATAAGTATCATTGAGCTTTTTGAAGTGGTCGAGATCAATGAGTATCAAGCAAAACGGCCAGGTTTGTGGGCTATCAATGTAGGCGGTGAGCTCGCGCTCAAAGGCTGCACGGTTAAGCAAACCGGTTAAGCCATCATGAGTGGCTTGTTCTGTCATCTCTGCCAAGTTTTGCTTCAATTGCGCAATCTCTTGCTGCGCGTCATTAAGCTGGTGCTTAAAGTAGCGGGTCGACTGGGTCAGTGCTTGCGAGTCTTTGACCACGTTGCGTACCACAGCAATGGTCTCATCAATGGATAGCCCTTCGTTTTCGACCCGTGACAGCTGTTCAAAGGTGTTATCGAGCACCGAATGAAAAGCGTCAGTATCTTGGATCGTATCTGACATCGAGTGAGTCATTTCGGTCATCATCGATTCTAAGCTTTGCTTTAATGCATTGATGTCTCGACTATGTTTATCGGCCATGTGTTTTTGGTAGAGCATATCGCTTTGCAGCGGGCTGCAGGTACCGTGCTCATCCACCGTGGCATCGACATCCGCGTTAAGTTTGGCGTCGGTATTGGCGACATAGGTGTACCACAAGGCATAGTTGGTGGGCGTGGTCGGCACCTTATATTTCATCATCAAAGGCACCGCTTTTTTGAGGAAGCTGGTAGATTGCTGAAATTGATCGTCCGACATGGCGTTCCTTTCTGCGTTGTCGATACCAAGAGAGCTTTTATTAGTGTATACCCAAAGTGATTGGAACGGCAGTAGACAGCGAAAAACCGTGAGCCTGCAGGCAACAACGCCTGCAGGATAGGATTAAAGGAAGAAAGGACTGGGCTGGAAAAGGCGCTCAACGTCAGGAATGTATTTTTTGTTCACCAAGAACAACACCACATGGTCGTCTTGCTGGATCACGGTTTTGTCGTGCGCAATTAACACTTCATCGCCGCGTACCACGGCACCGATCGTGGTACCTGGTGGCAGTTTGATCTCGCCGATGGCGCGCCCGACCACTTTCGAGGTAGATGCATCCCCATGGGCGATTGCCTCGATTGCCTCGGCGGCACCGCGTCGTAGTGACGAGACATTAACAATGTCTGCGCGGCGAACATGGGTGAGCAGCGCAGATATCGTCGCCTGTTGAGGGGAGATGGCAATATCAATTACCCCGCCTTGCACCAAATCCACATAAGCGCCGCGCTGGATAAGCACCATGACTTTTTTGGCGCCAAGGCGTTTCGCCAACATCGCCGACATAATGTTGGCTTCATCTTCGTTGGTGACCGCGATAAATACATCAATCTGATCAATGTGCTCTTCACTGAGCAGCTCTTGGTCGGAGGCGTCACCACAAAAGACCGYGGTTTCTTCCAGTAACTCAGAAAGGTGCTCGGCGCGGGTCGGGTTACGTTCAATCAACTTCACACTGTATTGACGCTCCAACGCCATCGCGAGGCCTGCCCCGATATTACCACCACCAACAATCATGATGCGTTTGTAGGGCTTTTCAAGGCGCTGCAACTCACTCATCACCGAACGAATATGGTTACTCGCGGCGACGAAAAATACTTCGTCATCGGCTTCAATGATGGTGGTACCTTGCGGGCGAATCGGGCGATCACGACGGAAAATAGCGGCGACACGCGTATCCACATGCGGCATATGTTCACGCAGCGCCGACAAGGCCTTTCCGACTAAAGGACCACCGTAATACGCTTTAACCGCAACCAGACCGACCTTTTTGTCAGCAAAACTGACCACCTGTAAGGCACCTGGATATTCAATCAGACGACGAATATAACGGGTCACCAATTCTTCTGGAGCGATAAGGTGGTCAACCGGACACGCATCACTGTTAAACAGTTGCTCTTYCACCGCTAAGTATTCAGGGCTGCGGATCCGGGCAACACGGTTGGGGGTATTAAATCGGGTATACGCGACCTGGCAGGCGATCATATTGGTCTCGTCTGAGTTGGTCACCGCGACCAGCATATCCGCATCTTGAGCCCCCGCCTCTTGCAGCGTGGTCGGATGGCTGGCAAACCCTTGCACCACGCGTAAGTCATATTTGTCTTGTAGCTCACGCAGTCGTTCCGGGGCGCGGTCAACAATAGTGATATCGTTGTTTTCCCCCACTAGGTTTTCTGCCAAGGTGCCGCCGACTTGGCCTGCACCCAAGATGATGATTTTCATGCTACTGTCACTCCCTGCCTAGTCGCATAAAGGCTTTTCTAGGCATGCGTAATAGAAACCGTCCATGTCGTCTTCGCCTGGCAAAATCTGGCGACCAGGCTGCGTTTGCGTGCCGGTGCGCAGTATCGCGGAAGGCTCACGGGCTAAAAAGGCACGGATTTGCTCGCGGTTTTCATCCGGTAACACTGAGCAAGTGGCGTAAACCAGCGTACCGCCTGGTGCCAATTGCTGCCACATTGCGTCTAAAATCTCTGCCTGTAACGTGACCAAGGCGTGAATATCACTGTCACGACGCAGCCACTTTATGTCGGGATGACGTCGGATCACGCCGGTGGCAGAGCAAGGGGCATCCAGCAAAATACGATCAAATGTCGGCCCTTGATGCCAAGCGCTCGGCTTGCGGGCATCCGCGTGTTTCACCTCAGCATTAAGGCCCAACCGTGAAAGGTTGTCTTTGATCCGCGACAAGCGGTTTTCATCGGCATCAATGGCCGTCACTATGGCATCAGGCTGGTGCTCGAGGATATGGCAGGTTTTCCCTCCTGGCGCGGCACAGCAGTCGAGAATGTGTTCTGCAGACGCGGGTTGGAGGTAATCGACAGCCAGCTGCGCGGCGGCATCTTGTACCGACACCCAGCCTTGGTCAAAGCCGGGTAAGCGAGACACATCACACGGCGCGTCGAGTTTCAGCGCATCCATCGCATCTGGGTGAGTACTGGCACCAATACCGGCTTGTTGCAGCTCGGCGTGGTAGCTTTCTCGTGAATGGTACTGGCGATTGACACGTAGCCACATCGGCGCCTTTTGATGATTTGCCGCCACAATGTCTTGCCAATTGGAGGGGTAGGCGGCCTGAAGGCGTTTGAGTAACCAGCTGGGGTGACAATAAAGCCCGGCCTCGTGTGCTTGACTCGCTTGGTCTAGCGCATCTTTATCGCGTTGATAATTGCGCAAAATGGCGTTAATCAATCCACGTAATTGTGGGCGCTTCAATGGCTTGGTGGCGTTGACAGTTTCAGCCACCGCTGCATGGGCAGGGATCCGCATGTAGCTAATCTGATACAGCCCGACCAGCAGCAAGTGATGGAAAACACGCTGCTTGCCTTTCAGTGGCTTGTCCATCAGAGTTTGGACAATGTGCTCTAAGCGCGGCAGCCAGCGTAACGTGCCGTAACACATCTCTTGCAACAAGGCGGCATCGCGCGGGGCGATCTGCTTTTGAGCGAGAGGAAGCTGCTGTGACAGTGATTGGCCCTGATCGACCACGTGATACAGAACGCGGGCAGCCGCGGCTCTTACATTCATATGTTTACCTATGCAAAGGTCAAATTGGCATCAAACGATGATGTTAGCCAGATAAAAAAAGGCCAGCGTACTGGCCTTATCGTCATGCAGGGCACGATTAACCTACAGTTGGGTACCCGTTTCAAACCATTCACGGCGAGCATTCAGCAGCTCATGTGCTTGCATGGCTTTTTTGCCTGGTGGCTGAAGTTGGGTCAGCTGGATCACGCCTTTTCCGGTCGCGACCTGAATGCCGTGTTTGTCAGTGTTGATCACTGTGCCTGGTGCCGCGTCCACGTCGATATCGAGTGCGTTAGCGTCCCATACCTTGATGTTTTGCTCTCCTAAGGTGAAGTAGCTGATCGGACGTGGGTTAAATGCGCGCACACAACGTTCGATAAAGGCGGCATCTCGCTGCCAATCGATTTGCGCTTCTTGCTTACTCAGCTTTTCAGCGTAGTTGGCTTTGGCATCGTTTTGTGGCTCGGCAAGAATAATGCCGTTAGCCATGTCATTAAGGCAGTCGATCAATGCCTGCGGCCCCAGCTCTGCAAGTCGCTGATACAGGCTGCCACTGGTCTCTTTCTCATCAATGGGTAAGGTGGCAATTTTGAGCATGTCGCCGGTATCGAGCCCCTCATCCATCTGCATGATGGTGACGCCGGTCTCATTGTCGCCGGCCCATACGGCTCGCTCGATAGGGGCCGCGCCACGCCAGCGAGGCAGGATGGAGCCATGGACATTCACACAGCCTAATCGAGGTGTATCCAAGACCGCTTTGGGGAGAATAAGCCCGTAAGCGACCACCACCATCACATCAGCATTCAAGGCAGCCAGCTCGGCTTGCGCTTGTTCATCACGCAAGGTGCGGGGTTGGTAGACGGGTAAGTCATGCTCAAGGGCGAGCTGTTTCACCGGGCTGGCGGTAAGCTTTTTTCCTCGGCCAGCGGGTTTATCTTCACGGCTATAAGCCGCAATCACCTCATGCTCACTGTCGAGCAGGGCTTGCAAATGGCGCGCGGCAAAATCCGGCGTGCCCGCAAATACTATACGCAGCGGTGTGCTCAAAGTGACCTCAACTTGCTTTTTGGTTAGCGCGTTTGATTTTTTCCATCTTCTGCTTGATGCGTTGTCGCTTCAGTGGCGAAAGATAATCAACAAAAAGCTTACCTTCTAGATGGTCAAGCTCATGCTGAACGCAAATCGCTAGCAAGTCGTCGGCATCAAACTGGATAGGGTTACCGTCGCGATCCAGCGCTTTTACTGTCACTTCGGCCGCACGAGGGACCAATGCACGTGCGCTGGGCACAGATAAGCACCCTTCTTCAATACCTTCTTCACCACGCTTTTCGATGATTTCGGGGTTGATAAGCACCATGGGTTGATCACGGGTGTCAGACACATCAATCACCACCATGCGTTGGTGAAAATCTACTTGCGTGGCCGCGAGACCAATACCGTCTTGGGCGTACATGGTTTCAACCATGTCATCCGCCATTTTTTGGATCTCAGGCGTGACAGCATCCACTGGCTTGGCCACGGTGCGAAGGCGCTCATCTGGGAATGTTAATACGTTCAGTAAAGCCATAACGTCTCATAAAAATTGAACTGTGCCGAAAGCGGCACGGGGTAATTGGGTTAATTCTAGACATTTTACCAGCCAATTGACAGCATCAGCATCATTCGTCGGGTGAGGAAGACATTGATGACAAGAAAGCTATTCAATCTGGCCGCTGCTGGGTTATTGGTTGTCGCGCTACCAATACTGGCAGCCGGTCCTGCCGAGAGTCAGCGTTATGTGGTTGAGCGGGGAGATACCTTGTGGGACATCGCCGCCACCTTTTTTGATAACCCTTGGCAGTGGCCCAAGGTATGGTACGCGAATCCGGGTATAAAGGATCCCTATCTTATTTACCCCGGTGATGTGCTGACGCTCACATGGCAAGCAGGAAAACCTACCGTCAGCTATCAGCCCAAAGAGGCGATCGCGCCGCACGGAAAGGTGTCCGATACACCGGCACTCACCAGCGTTGATTCGAGATTGCTTCCTTATTTACGACAGGACATGTTGGTCGAAAAAGCGCGCTTGGTCGCCTTGCCTCGCGTACTTGGCTCTACCGATGGACGTCAATATCTTTCCCTACACGATACCCTATATGTGGATGCCGCGCTGAATGCTAATGACTGGCAGGTTTTTCGGGTTGAGAAAACTTTCTCGCGCGCCGAAAAGTCAGGCGCTGGCGCCGAATCTACCGCTATGGTGAGCTTAAAACATGTGGCTGATGGGCGTATCCGTGCGCAAAGCCAAGGGCGCAGTGTGCTGACACTCACACGCGTGGTGCAGGAAGTGCGCCCCAATGATGTCTTGTTACCTTTGCCTGAGAACACGTCTCCTCGGTTTTGGCCCCAAGCGGCGCAAATCGACGCCACGTTATTAGGGCACCTCTATGGCAGTGAGTATGTGGCGAATGGCCAGCTTGTGGTGCTCGATAAAGGCGCCAAAGATGGCGTAACCGCCGGGCAAATGTTTACTGTCACTGAAGCTGGCGCCAAGGTATTAAATGGCCCCGGTGAGTATCGCTATCAAAACGCGAACGAAAGCACGACACAGGCCATCACACCCATGCCTGATGTGACAGTGGGACAAACCATGGTGGTTCGGGCCTACCCCTGGGTTAGTTTGGCGGTGATCACCCAAGCGCGTCAGCCTATCAAAGCCGGCATGCATGCGGTGCCGCCCTCTCCTCAACCGGCCTATGGACGATAAATCGCTGCGAGGATGGTTGACGCTGACCCAAGTGCCGCGGTTGCGCGTCTCGCAACGGCGCGCGCTGTTGGCCAAAGTGCCCATCGATGCGTTATGTGACCAAACGCATTATGAGCTTGCCGCGGTTGGCTTAACCGCTGAGCAATGTCAGGCGATCACCTACCCCAACCATGCCATGATTGAACGCAGTCTTGAGTGGGCGAGGCAAGAGAGTTGCCACCTTATTGGCTTTGATCATCCTGCCTACCCGGCACTACTCAGAGAAATCGCAYGGCCACCTTTGGTCTTGTATGTGCAAGGAGATCTCACTTGCTTGGCGATGCCCCAATTGGCGATGGTGGGCAGCCGTCACGCGACCCCACAAGGTTTAGAGACAGCGTATCAATTTGCTAAACAACTGGTTGAGCATGGTGTTGCGATTACCAGTGGGCTTGCGCTCGGCATTGATGGCCGGGCACACAAAGGCGCACTCGAAGGCGGCGGTAAGACTTTGGCGGTGTTGGGAAGCGGACTTGCCAATGTGTATCCCGCGCGACATCGCGCATTGGCCAAGCGAATTGAAGCGCAAGGGGCACTGGTTTCCGAGTTTTGGCCTGACGCGCCGCCAAGGGCCGAACACTTTCCGCGCCGCAATCGACTGATCAGTGGGTTGTCGGCGGGTGTATTGGTGGTAGAGGCCGCACCGCAAAGTGGGTCACTGATCACGGCGCGTTATGCGCTAGAGCAAAACCGGAGTGTATTTGCGATTCCCGGTCCCATTGACCAAGTCCAATCGCGCGGTTGCCACCAATTGATAAAACAAGGTGCGGTGTTAGTTGACTGTGTTGATGATATTATAAGTGATGTGGATAGCTTGGTGCAGTTTGCTGTGAGTCAGCAACATGAATTATTTAGTGATGCACCCAAGTTAGATACGCACGAAGGATTGCCATTTTCTGCGCTGTTGGCTAACGTAGGGACTAACGCGACGTGTGTCGACGTACTGGCTGAGCGCTGCAACCAACCGGTTCACGAAATCATGATGCAGTTGTTAGACTTAGAACTCCAGGGGCTTGTAGCAGCAGTACCCGGTGGCTATGTCAGAACGAGGAGGGGCTAGCCATGATGGACATTCTTATGTACCTGTTCGAAACCTACATCCATAGCGATGTGGAAGTGATGATCGATCAGGACGAGTTAGCAGATGAATTGTCCCGCGCGGGTTTTCATCAAGACGATATATATAAAGCCCTGAACTGGCTTGAAAAGCTGGCACAGTTGCAATATGCGGATAAACAGCCCTACCTATCAGGCAGTGCCCAAAGCTCGATTCGAATCTATACCGAGCAAGAAACACGCTTTATCGACCAAGAAAGCCGAGGCTTCCTCTTATTCTTAGAGCAGGCTGGTGTGCTGTCACCGGAAACGCGTGAAATGGTGATCGATCGGGTGATGGAACTCGAGACCCAAGAATTTGGTCTTGATGACCTAAAATGGGTGATTTTGATGGTGCTGTTTAACGTGCCCGGTAACGAGCGTGCGTATACACAGATGGAAGACATGCTGTACGACGCACAAGAGGGATACGTGCACTAACGCTTCTCAACAACAGTGAAAGGTGTGAATGAGTAAAGAAAACACCCCGAACACCCACGAGCGCTGCCCGGAATGTGGCAGCGCTCTTGCGTTTAAATCGGGCAAACGAGGCCCGTTTTTGGCCTGTACGGCCTACCCAGACTGCCGCTATACCAAGGCGTTACATCATGGCGATGGCCATGTAGTAAAAGCGCTTGGCGTGGCTTGCCCGGCGTGTCATCAGGGGGAGTTGGTGTTACGCCAAGGTCGATTCGGTATGTTTATTGGCTGCGATCAATTCCCGCAATGCACCCACATTGAAAAACCGGACGAGCCGGATCACACTGCATTGAATTGCCCCGCGTGTACCAAAGGCGAGCTAGTGGAGCGCACCTCGCGCTACGGAAAACGCTTTTTTGCCTGTGATCAGTACCCCAAGTGCCATTTTGCCGTTAACGCACAACCGATAGCCGGCACCTGCGAGCAATGTGGCTTTACGCTGCTAGTGGAGCGTAAGAAAGGCGGGAAGACTGTACGTCAATGTGCCGATAAGCCCTGCAGCGCGATTCAAGATGAATCGGCTGCAGAGTCGGAGAGTGAGGATTAATCGGCTTGTGCGGCCAGTGCTAACGCGGCGGACTGTAAACCGTGAAAGGTGTCGTCGGGCAGGTAGCTGGCGAGGCTCGCTAACTTGGTGGCAAGCTCGGCGTTCGATGTGGCCGTGACATTAATATGACCCACTTTGCGCCCCGGACGAGGCGTTTTGTTATACCAATGCACATGGGCATCACGATAGGTCGCAAGCGGAACACTGCCTTGGCCTAAGACATTAATCATCGCCGTTGGCTGGATTAACTCGGTCGGGCCGAGGGGTAAACCGCTGACGGCGCGCAGGTGGTTTTCAAACTGGCAACATGCGCTGCCTTGCTGTGTCCAGTGACCGGAGTTGTGCACCCGAGGTGCGATTTCGTTCACCAGCAAGCTGCCGTCCACATCAAAGAATTCCACTGCGAGCACGCCCACATAGTTCAGCGCGCTGGCAATCTTTTCCAACATATCCGCTGCTTGTGTTTGCAAGGCATCCTCATCCGGGCGCACCACAGACAAGGTGAGTATCCCATCATGATGGTGGTTTTGGGTCAGGCTATAGCTGGCAAATTCACCATTCGCGCCACGCACACCAATCAGTGACACTTCTCGGTCAAAGGGGATCATAGCTTCGGCAATGATGGCTTGCCCATCGCGCTGTTCGGGCGCGGTGAGAAAGGCGTCGAGCTCGGCCCATAATGCGTGAAGATCATCGCCGTCACGATAGCGCCACTGTCCTTTGCCGTCATAACCATCCAAGGTACTTTTGAGGACCAAGGGCGCGCCCAGTGCGTCGACTGCCTTTTCTAAATCCGCCTGTGTATACACCACACGGTACGGCGCATTGGCGACGCCTGCTTGCATCAGTAGGGCTTTCTCAATTTGGCGATCGCCACCGGTTAGGATTGCCTGGGCGCTGGGGCGTAATTTCCCGCTTTGCTCACAGTGATGCAAGATATCGGCGGGGATATGCTCAAATTCCGCGGTGATAATATCCGCGCCGGCGATGGCCGTATTGAGGCCGTGCCCCAGTGGTTGCAGCGTCAGTGGGTGAATAATGTCGCCACTACGCACATCATAGGCGCTGACGATAAGATTGAGCGGCGCGCCGGCCAAGGCCATCATCCGGGCCAGTTGTCCCGCGCCTAACACCAGAATATTCATGGTTTTACCCTTGTGGGTTGGGTTGAGCGAGAACAGCCTCAGTTTGCACTTGGCGAAACGCATCCACTTTTGTCATCAAATCAGGGTCGGCCGTGGCGAGAATTTGTGCTGCAAGGAGGCCTGCATTCGCGGCGCCTGCGTCACCAATGGCGAGCGTACCCACTGCCACGCCTTCAGGCATTTGAGCAATAGAAAGCAATGAGTCCATGCCCTTTAACGCTTTTGACTGGACCGGTACGCCGAGTACCGGCAGGCTGGTGTGTGCGGCGGTCATCCCAGGTAGATGGGCGGCACCCCCGGCACCGGCAATAATCACTTTAATCCCGCGCTCGGCCGCTTGTTGGGCGTAGTCGGCCAGTAACTGTGGTGTGCGATGGGCGGAGACAATACGGGTTTCGTAAGGGATGGCAAAGTGATCCAACATAGCCGCTGCATGTGTCATGGTAGGCCAATCGGATTGCGAGCCCATGATGATACCGACAGTCATAATACGTCCTTCTTGATGACAAGCGTGAATAGGTTAAGCTGAGCGTGGCGCGAATTATACCCAGATTTCATCGCAAGGAAAACGTTTGCGTCAGCGGTGAGGGATGAAATTCCGTCAAGATCCCAGTGCGTGGATCAGGTAAAGTAAGCACATAGTCTCAGTAACAAAGGATGTGAGCGTGGCACACGGTCAGTCGACAATTGATAAGCAAGCCGTGAAGGCTTTTTTCCTCCAGCTTCAAGATGATATTTGCCAACAGCTTGCGCAACAAGATGGTCAAGCGCACTTTATTGAAGATGCGTGGGAGCGTGAGAAAGGGGGTGGTGGCCGCAGTCGCGTCCTGCGTCAGGGCCACGTGTTTGAACAAGCGGGAGTGAACTTCTCGCATGTATTTGGCGATCAAATGCCTGCTTCGGCGACCGCGCACCGCCCAGAGCTCGCCGGGCGCTGTTTTGAGGCCATGGGGGTGTCGTTAGTGATCCATCCTCATAACCCATACGTGCCAACCTCACACGCGAACGTGCGGTTTTTCATTGCCGAAAAAGAAGGCGCTGATCCTGTGTGGTGGTTTGGCGGCGGCTTTGATCTCACGCCTTTCTATCCGTTCGAGGAAGACTGCCAGCACTGGCATGAGACCGCCAAAGCCTTGTGCGCGCCCTTTGGTGATAGCGTGTACGCTGATCACAAAGCATGGTGCGATCGCTATTTTTATCTGCCCCATCGCGATGAAACCCGTGGCGTCGGCGGGCTTTTCTTTGATGATTTGAACCAATGGCCATTCGAACAGTGCTTTGCCTACACCCAAGCGGTTGGAAAAGGCTTTGTCGATGCCTACCTGCCGATTGTACAGCGCCGCAAGGCAACGCCCTATGGTGATCGTGAACGCGATTTCCAGCTTTATCGCCGCGGACGCTATGTCGAGTTTAACTTGGTGTATGACAGAGGCACGCTATTTGGCTTGCAAAGCGGTGGGCGTACCGAATCTATTCTGATGTCGATGCCGCCGATGGCGCGCTGGGAATATAATTGGTCACCCGATGAAGACGCGCCGGAAGCGAGACTCTATCGCGACTACCTTAAACCGAGGGAGTGGTAACCAATGACCGATCGTTATTGCGTGGTCGGCCACCCGATTGGCCACAGTAAGTCGCCGCAGATCCACGCCGCGTTTGCGACACAAACCCAACAAGACATCGACTATCAAGCCATTGAGGCGCCGCTTGAAGGCTTTGTGACCACCATGCAGGCGTTTTTTGCCCAAGGAGGGCGCGGCGTCAATGTGACCGTGCCTTTTAAACAGCAAGCGCATGATTGGGCTGATACACTGACAGAGCGTGCCCGCCGCGCCGGTGCCGTGAATACGCTGGTTAAGCAAAGCGATGGCTCTCTACTCGGTGATAACACCGATGGCGCCGGTTTGGTGACGGACTTACACCACCACCATGTGGCACTGCGCGATAAGCGCATTATAGTCGTGGGAGCGGGCGGTGCCGCACGGGGTGTGTTGCTTCCTTTACTGGAGCAAGCGCCAGCATCGCTGATGATTGTCAATCGCACCGAGCAAAAAGCCCAGCAATTAGCTGCTGCATTTGGTGAGGCCGGACCGATCGCCAGTCATGCCGTGGATAAACCTGTGGCGGCGCCTGTTGATGTGATCATTAATGCGACCTCGGCGAGCTTACATCAAAGCCATCCTCCTGTTCCTCACGGCGCGATTGGCCCAGCGACCACTGTCTATGACATGGTGTATCAAGCTGGCAGCACAACCAGCAACCAATGGGCGCAACGCCAAGGAGCAGGGCGGTGTTTAGACGGCTTGGGTATGCTGGTGGAACAAGCGGCGGAAAGCTTTGCTATATGGCGCGGCTGTCGGCCACAAACCGAACGTGTGCGCGAGCAGTTAAGAGAGGCACTCAATCGATGAATCAGTCCCTTATTCTGGCTGCGGACGAAGCGCAGGTCGATACGGCAAAGGCGCGTATTTGTTTTTACGGCCAACTTAATGGTGCATTGTTACCATGCGCTGTCCGCTTTACTACCTTATCTGAGCTCGCCGGCTGTGCGGTAGACTCGGATAATGCGCAGACGATCGTTGAACAGGTTTGGTTTGATATTGAAGAGCAAATGGAAGCGGCCATCGAATCAGAAGCGTTTGAAGCCGATGGCAGCTTGCTGATCTAGCACTCGCAGCGGTAGATGTCTTTGGTGTCGACATAGTTTTGCGCTGAGCGTGCAAAATAAGCACGCTCTTTGTCGGTAAGGGGGCGAACTTGTTTGACCGGTGAGCCAACATACAGATAGCCACTCTCTAAGCGTTTTCCGGGCGGGACTAAACTGCCAGCGCCAATCAGCACTTCATCTTCTATCACAGCGTCATCGAGAATAATCGTCCCCATTCCCACTAGGACTCGGTTGCCAATCCGACAGCCGTGTAACATGACTTTGTGGCCGATTGTCACTTCTTCGCCAATGATCAGCGGGTAACCTTGTGGGTTTTCGGCATTTTTGTGAGTAACATGAAGGACTGAGCCATCTTGCACATTGGTCCGAGCGCCAATCTGGATATGGTTCACGTCACCACGCGCTGCAACCAGCGGCCAAATACTCACATCATCGCCTAGCGTAATATCGCCAGCCAATACACTGGATTCATCAATATAGACGCGCTCGCCAAGCTGAGGCGTCATGCCTTTATAGGCGCGCAGCTGTTTTACCATCACAGATCCCTCTTTTCTCTCTTAACAGTGCTAAATAGCGGCGAGTTTGATACCAGTTTTACACCCTAGCGAGCAAAAAAACAGCGAGTGACAGTTTTTTTCTAAAAAACACCTAAAAAGGACTTGCCAACCTGATCAGCTTCTCTATAATGCGCCTCCATCGACACGGCACGCAGGGCAAGCGTTCAGCGACCATGTCGAGGCAAAAAATCAAATAAAAATAAACGCTTGACGTGAGTTTTTAAAAGATTAAGATAGTCGACCTACTTAACGCCAAGCGTTAGGGGAGTCAAAAAGAGGTTTTATTTCACCCGGCGGGTTGAAAATAAAAGATAAAACTTCTTCTTGACTTTAACGGCAAGGCGCGTAAGATACGCAGCCCTGACCGAGCGAAGCGCCGCTTCGCACAGTCAACGCTCTTTAACAATTTGACCTATGCAATCTGTGTGGGCACTCGTTAAGAATAGACAAAAAGATTTATTCGATGAACTGAGTGACCAAACGACAACTTTTATAGTTGTTCGGCACAGTCAATTCGTTTGTCTCTTCGGAGATAAACAGTAATCAGTATTCATTGAGCAGTTTCTACGGAAACACCAAACTTAAATTGAAGAGTTTGATCATGGCTCAGATTGAACGCTGGCGGCAGGCCTAACACATGCAAGT